>JALWHA010000093.1:0-13436 GCA_027038695.1 Acidobacteriota bacterium | reverse complement strand
GTTAAGAAACGATATGCTTGACATATATTCTCTCTTTAAATCAAGGGTAGCTGAAGCGAGAAAATTGGATTTAAACTATGTGGAATCAATCGCTCAGGGAAGAATATATTCGGGAACAAGAGGGCTTCAAATCAAACTTGTCGACAAAATAGGGTCATTGCACGACGCATTGCTTGAAGCAAAAAAGAGAGCACATTTAAAATCAACCGCTTACACTGTTTTTTCCGCAAAAAAATCCTTCTTTGAAATGTTTCAGGAAGAATTCGGGACAAAAACATCTCTTGAAACAATGTTAAATAAAAAGATCAAGGCTCTTTTTAAAGTTACCAAAAAACCTCTTTTATTGGAACCTGCTGTTGTTAACCCGATTCAGGTAGGAGAGTAATTTATGAAAAAGAAAGCATTTTTACTGATTCTTTTAACATTATTATCATCAAATTTATTTGCCGATAAATTGCTTGACAACGTTATCGCACACTTAAAGGGCTCCAAACCTAAAATGATGGCGTTCAAATGGTCTCCTTCTTCCAATTACATTGGATTTTTAGCAGACAGAGACAATGACTGGAAACTTGATTTATGGGTTTACAACTTAAAAAACGGAAAAGAGTTTGAGGTTGTAAACTGCGCAAAATTCAAAATTAAGGAAAGTGCCGCTGTAAAACAACTGAAAGAGAGAATGAGAATAGGGAAATCAGGCATAATCTTCTTTCATTGGTTTCACAATAAAGACGAGATTATGTTTAACCTTTCGGGAAATATTTACACTGTAAACGTTAAGACAAAAAAAATTAACAAAATCAACATAAAAGTAAAACCTGTTCTATTCCCCGTTATTTCTCAGGACGACAGTAAAATCGCATTTGTGTCAAAGGGGAATGTATTTGTTCACCTTTTAAAATCAGGAAAAACAATTCAGATTACAAAAGACGCAACTGAAAACAAATACTACGGTATGGCTGAATTTGCCGCATCTGAAGAACTGGACAGGTACACAGGGCTATGGTTTTCCCCTGACGGAAAATCCCTGCTTTACACATTTGTTGATGAGAGCAAAATGGATAAGTACCCTATAGTCATAAACACCTCTTTAAAACCTAAATATAACCTTCAAAACTATCCGTTTGCAGGGGGCAAAAACGCCATAGTTAAACTCTTTATTGCAACATTTGAAAACAACAATGTAATAAAGAAAGAGATAAAGTTTCCCGTTAAGGAAGAGTATTACCTTGCAAGGGTTTACTTTTACGGAAACACACCACTTATTTATATCATCAACAGAAGACAGAACACATTGTACAAGTTTCTCTATAAAAACAGGAAAACCGCTTTGTTTTTAAAAGAAACATCAAAGGATTGGATAAACCTTGACACAAAGTACTATTACTGGAAAAAGAAAAACGCAATAATCTTTGCTTCGGAAAATACGCCGTCAGGTTACAGGCATCTGTTCATCTATCAAAAGGGACACCTTGAGCAGTTAACAAAGGGAGATTGGGAAATAAAATCTTTCAAAGGCTTTGACGGAGAAAATATTTACTTTACAGCAAACATTACCCACCCTAACAACGTTGACTTTGTGAAATACAACTTTAAAACAAAGGAATTAAAGGTTATAACAAAGAAAAAGGGGTATCACATTATCTCAATGTCTCCCGATTGCACATACTATATTGATACATACTCAAACAGGACAACCCCTTTTGAAAAATACCTCGTAAACCTTAAAACCGGGAAGAGACAACTCTTTGAAAAACAAAAGCCTGAAAAGATTGAAGGGCTAAAACCCTGCAAAATTGAAGAAGTGCACTTTAAAGCAAAAGACGGCACAACACTTTTCGGCATGCTGATCTATCCTGAAAAAATTGAGAAAGGGAAGAAAATCCCTTTAATTGTTTATACTTACGGCGGGCCCCACGCACAAGTATGCGCAAATTACTTCAATCCGTGGGATTATTACTGGTTTACTTACTTTACAAACAAAGGCTTTGCCGTGTTCAAAATGGACAATAGAGGCTCCGCAGGAAGGGGCCATAAGTTTGAATCCCCCATTTATAAAGATATGGGAGACATTGAACTGAAAGACCAGATTGAGGGGGTAAACTTTATCGCAAAAAAACATAAATTCATAGACAAAAATAGAGTCGGCATATGGGGTTGGAGTTACGGCGGATATATGACCTTAACGGCAATGACAAAGTTTGCTCCCTTTTTCAAGGTCGGCGTTGCTGTTGCCCCGGTATCAGATTGGCACTTATACGATACCGCATACACCGAAAGATATATGGATTTACCTGAAAACAACAAACAGGGATACAAAACATCTTCGCCGTTAAACTATGTTGACAAATTACAGGGAAAACTCTTAATCCTCCACGGTGTTTCAGACGACAACGTTCACTTTCAGAATACCGAACTCTTTTTAAACAAGGTTATTGAAAACGGAAAGCATGTTGACTTGATGGTATTCCCAGGCAAAAAACACAGCATAAGAGGGAAAAAGACAAGGGAGTATCTGTTTAGAAGGATTACAGAATACTTTTTGAAAAACCTTTGATTCTTTTGGGGGAGAAATCCCCCTTTATTTTTTGGAGAAAAGATGAAAGAAATGGAAATAATAGGCGGTACATGGACAATAGGGGAGTGGCATTGGGGAAAAGTCGAGGAAAAAGACGCTATTGAAACCGTTGAGGTTTTTCTTGACAGGTATAAGTTCGTTGACACGGCGCCTATTTACGGATTCGGGAGAAGTGAAAGAATAATCGGGAAAGTTTTGCCGAATTTTAAAAGAAAAGACATTAAAATAATGACCAAATTCGGGCTAATTACCGATGAAAAAGGCGAGTTTTTCTTTAAAAGCGAATACAAAGGGGAAGAAGTTTCAGTTTACAAAAATGCTGACAGGCAGTCTATAAAAGAGGAATGCAAGAAATCACTTGAAAGGCTTAAAACAGATTACATTGACATTTACCTTCTCCACTTTAAACCCTCTTCCCCCTCACTTACCGAAATTGCCGAAACTCTTGAAGAGTTAAAACAGGAAGGCTTAATAAAAAAATGGGGGGTTTGTAATGTCAACACGGGAGACTTAAATCTTCTTGTAAAAAACAACTTTAAGCCATACTGCCTTCAATTTAAGTACAACCCCCTATTCACAAAGCCTGAAAAATCGGTTATCCCCTATTGCAGAAAGTACAAAATTAAATTTTACGCTTTTTCCCTTTTTGAAAGAGGGTTTTTAACCGGCAAGTATATGAAAAATAATTTTGAAAAAGAAGATAATAGAAGATTTATAAAAAATGAGCAACTTGAGAAAATCAAAGAACTTACGGAAAAAATGAAATCAATCGCTTCAAAATACGATATAACCGTGCCTCAATTAATCTTAACCTATATGAAAATAAAAGAGATAGACGGAATAATAACGGGAGCAAGAACAAAAAAACAGGCAAAAGAAAATATAGATAAAATTGATCTGGATTTGAAAGAAAACGACTTGAAAATTCTTGAAAAAACTTTCAGGGAATTTAAGATTTAAAAACAATGCCCTCTGAAATTCGCGAATCAATCTTGGCCACAAAGGGAGAAGAGGATTTTACCGCCTTTACAAATTCCCCCTCATAAATAACTTCAAGAGAATTCAAGAAATCCCAGTTTATAAAGTTTTTCTCATCCTTTCTTTCAATATAAAAATAACCTATATTCAATGTAACCATATTGTGAAAAAAGTGGCTTCCCTGCGAAGGCTCAACATAAAAATCCCCCAAATTGGATTCTACAATCAATTTTGCTCTTGAAATATCCTCCCATTTAACGGGAACTCCAAGAAACCTGTCAGAGGTTGCCCACCTACCGAACCCGATTAAAAGGTAATTTTCTTTCTTTTTTTCAAAAAAATCGTTCAACTCCCTTATTTCACTTGCAATTTCAAGGGTTTTGACCGAAGAAAAGGTTTCCGGCTTTACAAAAACTGCGTAATGCAAATCAGAATAAAGCCCGTTACCTAAAACATTTGTAGAAGATATAAAAGCCTCTTTTCTTTCCACCTCCGATATCTCAATTTGAGACAATTCCTTTCCTTTAACCATGGGCCTTACCTGAAGAAGGTAAAAATCCCCTTTAAAATCCCTTTCTTCAGGAAAATCAACCGCAAACTCTATCTCAACTTCGGTTCCTATGGCATTCTTTGAAACTGCAAGAAGGTTTTCAAGTATTTTTGCAAGAGGAAACCTTTTATACTTCAATATATGAGAAAAACTCACAAACCTGTAACCCTCTGAAAAAATATTGTCCCTTATTACTCCGTCTCTTGAATCAAAGGTGCTGCCGATATAAAACAAACTTCCGTCTATTTCAGCCCTCTTTAAATCACAAACCCTTAAATCAAAATCCTCGTCGTTTAAAACATCTATATCCCCTTTTGTCATATCAAGCGCATAAAATTTCTTTTGAGAAAACTTTAAGAATTCAGAAGGCGAAGAATAAGGCGGGGCAATGTCCGGATACTTCGGGCTAAAAGAATAAGTCTCACCGCCTTCCACAACTATTTTCCCTAAACCAAGAGCGATATGAGCCACTCCGTCTTCAGGCTTTAAAGGCTCAAAGGGATAATAATTGTAACTTTGAACAACCCCTGAAATTACCGGATAAAAAAGGTCATCATACCTTTTGCCTACAATTCTTTGAACTATAACAGCCATCTTTTCTTCTTCAATTCTGTAATTAGAGTTTCTTGAATACCTTTTCGGCGCCTGAAAGAAAACCGAAGCATAAACAAGTTTTATAGCCTCAATCAATTGCTTAAACCTTATCTTAAAATCTTCATTGTTATTCGGAAGCATAAATGTTTTGTAAAGCCCCGCAAAGGGAAGATTTTGAGAATCTTCCAGCAAACTTGAAGACCTTACCGCAATCGGAGTTTTCAAATCCATTAAAAAATCCTTCAAACTATGTACAAAATCATCAGGAAATTTGGCATTTAAAAACAATTCGGCAACCTCCGAATCTGTTTTACACTCAATTGCACTATCAAACAAATTATTATCTTCTATAAATTTTTCAAACACCTCCGTACAAATAACCAGGGTATCGGGAATTCTTACGCTTATTCCCTCAATATTTCTGAATTCCTTTACACTTGACACAAGAGCGTTTAAAAACGCTATACTCCTTCCTTTGCCTCCCAATGAACCTGAACCCACCTTTATAAAATTATGTTCTTCGTCAAAATGGGAAAATGAAAAATCCGCGATAATCCCGGCATCCCTTTTGTCAAGAAAATTTTTAATCTCTTTACCGATATACTCTTTGAGCTCAGAAATAGAAGAAAAATCACTAACCCTTTTAGGCCTTAACCTTTCAGCCAATTCAAATTCTGTTCTTGCCCTTAACCATATTGAAAAATGGTTTCTCTCAGCATGATACTTTAAAGATTCGTCAGGCACGGTTTTTATTGTTTCCGCCATCTCCCTTAAAGTCCCTGCTTTCCCGACAACAGTACCGTCAGGCATTTTAAAGACAAAATCACCAAATCCGAAATGATTAAGCAAAAATTGTCTTAATTCACCCTCAAGGTTTTCAGAATTTTTATTTAAAAAACCCAGATTCTTGCCGTACGCCTTTGTCCGGTTTTTTTCCTCGTCAGATTGAATCAAATAAGGGAGGTCAGGGTAATCCTTTTTCACCAATTCGGCAAATTTAAACCCCGCATTATCATTTTTAATTCCCTTTATCGGGAACCTTACATCACTTACAATTCCTAAAAGATTCTTTTTGTACTTGCTATAAAATTTTTTCGCCTCTTCAAAAGAATCAACAAGAATAATCTTCGGCCTTGCCCTTATTCTTAAATACTTCTGTAAATCATTGGCACTGTCTTTAAGTAGGTACCTTGTTTGGTTCAGTATCTCTCTGTACAGGATAGGGAAAAAATATGAATAATACCACGGTGAATCCTCAATAAAAAGAATAACGCTAACCCCGTATTCGGTATCATTTTTCAGGTTTTTTCTGTCTTCAATATACTTTACGATAGCAAGAAGTATCTTTCTATCTCCGTACCAGTAAAAAACCCTGTCTATGCTCTTCTCATTTCTGATTTTCGCAAGAAATTCCTCATTGACAGGCTCATAACTTAAAAGTATAACCGGTAATTTTTTCTTAATCTTTTTAATATTCTGTCCAAATTCAAATATAGGCATATCGGGAATATGGGGAGTGATCAAAACAAGGTCAAACCTTTTCTTCTTTATTAAATTAAAAGCCTCTTTTGCTGAAGAAACCCTTGTAATCCTCGGAATAAACCTCAAATTCAAATCAATAAACTCGGTAAACAGTTTGTCAACAAGGCTTCCGTCTTCTTCAAGCACAAATGCGTCATAAAGGGAAGACACAAGCAGTATTTCGGTCACCCTGAACTTCATTAACTCATAAAAATTGCTAAATTTAGGTGTATAATTTAGCCTTAAAAAATCGCTCATACTCTCCCCTTTTATTCTTCAATACCTTTATTATTTTTAAAATAATCCCTTGTTACCTTAACAATTACCCCTGACAAACCTAAAAGTGCGATAAGGTTCGGAACCGCCATAAGCCCGTTGAATATATCGGCAAGAGTCCATACAACATCAATCTTCAAAATACTTCCAACAAGGACAAGAATGACAAAAGCAACCCTGTAAGGCTTAATCGCCTTTGCACCTAATAGGTACTCTATAGCCTTCTCGCCGTAATAAGACCAGCCTAAAATGGTTGAATAGGCGAAAAGAATAAGCCCTAAAGCCACAATAAAACTTCCCGCATGTTTCCCTAAAGCGTTTGAGAATGCAACAGAGGTTAAACTTGCCCCGTTCACACCCTTTAATGTCCAGGAGCCTGTTACAAGGATAACAAAGCCTGTCATTGAGCAGACCACTATTGTGTCTATAAAGGTTTGAGTCATTGAAACAAGAGCCTGAGTAACAGGGTGTTTTGTTTTTGCAGCAGCCGCCGCAATAGGGGAACTTCCAAGCCCCGATTCGTTTGAAAAAATACCCCTTGCTACCCCGAACCTTAAAGCCTGCCTTACCGTTGCGCCTGCAAAACCGCCGACAGCCGCATGGCCTGAAAAAGCGGAATCTATAATCAGTTTGAAAACATAGGGAATCTTGCCAAATTCAAGGATAATAACAAAAATAGCAGCAACCATATAGACAACAATCATAAAGGGAACAAGAAAAGAGGTAACCTTCCCTATAGACTTAATCCCGCCTAAGATAACTATTGCAGTAGCAACAGCAAGAATTATACCGGTAATGTAAACGGGAACACCGAAAGAAGACCGGACCGCGTCAGCGACAGAGTTTGACTGCACCATATTCCCTATCCCGAATGCCGCAATGCTTGTAAACAATGCAAAGAGAAAGGCAAGAAATGGGGATTTAAGCCCGTTTTTCAAATAGTACATAGGCCCGCCTGCCATCTGACCGTATTCGTCAGTTACCCTGTAGTGAACAGCAAGGACAGCCTCTGAAAATTTTGTCGCCATCCCGAACAAGCCAGTAATCCACATCCAGAAAAGCGCCCCCGGCCCTCCTGCAATAATCGCCGTTGCAACCCCGGCAATATTTCCCGTTCCAACCGTTGCAGAAAGTGCCGTCATTAAAGCCTCAAAGTGGCTTATGTCCCCTTCCGCCTCTCCGCTTTCCTTCCTCTTTATAAACGCAAGGTAAAGGGAGTGAAGCAACTTCGTAAACTGAATCCCTTTAAGCCTTATGGTTAAATAAACCCCTGTTCCTAAAAGCAAAACAATTAAAGGCAATCCCCAGACAAAAGCATCAATCTTGCCTAACAACGCTTCCATACCCGCTCCTTACATATTGAAATTGAAAATACATGCCCTTAACACAGTCATATCCTCAATTGCAAATTTTGCGCCTTCCCTTCCCAATCCGCTACCTTTGTTCCCGCCATAAGGCATATGGTCAACCCTGAAAGAAGGAATATCGTTTACCATTACCCCGCCTACATTGATATTTTTAAACGCATTTATTGCCTTATTAACATCTTTTGTAAAAACCCCTGCCTGCAATCCGTACGCAGAGTTATCCGCTCTCTTAACCCCTTCCTCAAAAGAATCAACAGGCATAATAACAACAGCGGGAGCAAAGAGTTCGTCTTTTACGATCCTCATTGAATCTTCAGCATCGGTTATAACCGTGGGGAAGTAAATTACCCCTTCCCTCTGTCCACCTGTTAAAATGTTTACTCCCTGATTTTTAGCCTCATCAATCCATGACTCAACCCTTATTGACTCCGCTTCGGAAATCATAGGCCCCACATCAATTTTTTCGTCTAAAGGATTGCCGATAACCTGCTTTTCTGTAGCGGAGACAAACCTTTCAAGAAATTCGTTATAAATATTTTTATGGACATAAATCCTCTGAACAGAGATACAGACCTGCCCCTGGTTGTAATATGCACCTAAAACACACCTTTTAACTGCATAACCTAAATCATAAACATCTTCATCAACAATAACTGCCGAATTTGAGCCTAACTCCATTGTCACCTTTTTTAAGCCTGCGGTTTTTGTAATATGTTCTCCAACTTCCCTGCTTCCCGTAAAACTTATTTTGGAAACCCTTTTATCCTTTATAAGCATCTCACCCACTTGAGAACCGCTTCCCGCAAGAACCGAAACAGCCCCTTCAGGTACCCCCGCTTCAACAAAAGCCTTAATCAACTCTATCCCGCTTAAAGGGGTTAACCCCGCAGGCTTTAAAATAACAGGACACCCTGCCGCAATTGCAGGCCCTACCTTGTGAGCGGCTAAATTCAAAGGGAAATTAAAAGGCGAAATCGCAACAACAACCCCTATGGGGAACCTTTCATAAAAACCGTACCTGTTTTCACCCGCTTTTGACGCATCAACAGGGAACGTTTCACCGTGTATCCTCTTCGCCTCTTCTCCCGCAAAAGTGAGGTTTTCAATACACCTGTCAACCTCGCCCAGCGCATATTTAATTGGCTTACCCGCCTCCATAGCAATCAATTTGCCCAGAAATTCTCTCTTACCTTTAATAATCTCAACAGCCTTAAATATGTATTCAGCCCTTTTGTGTGCGGGAGTATCAGCCAGAACCTTTTTAGCCTTTACCGCAGCATTTAAAGCATCGTCAACCTCTTTTTCATCCGCCTGAGAAACTTCCGCAATCACCTCACCGCTATACTTATCAAAAACCTTTTTCATGTTATCTGTTTTTACTTCTTTACCGCCTATAATCAAATTGTATTCCATTCTCCCCTCCTAACTTAAAACCTCAAAATCACCTGAAAGATAGTTTTTTGTAACCCTTGAGTAATTTCCTAAAATACGCTCCATCTCTTTTAAATCCTCTTGTTTTACCTCTCTAATCACCTTTGCAGGCACCCCGGCGACAACCGAATTGTCGGGAATTTTTGTATGAGGGACCACAACGGCACCCGCCGCCACAATTGAGTTCTTCCCTATCTCAACATCGTCCATTACAATAGCACCCATGCCTATTAAAGCATTGTCTTTAATTGTACAGCCGTGAAGAATACACCCGTGCCCCACTATGACATTGCTTCCGATAATGGTGGGATACTTTCCGCCTGTAACATGGATTACCGTGTTGTCCTGAATTGAGGTATTCTTTCCTATCCTTATTTTATCAATATCCCCCCTTAAAACCGCTCCGAACCAGATAGACGCACCTTCTTCAATGACAACATCCCCTATTACTGTTGCATTGGGTGCTACAAAAGCCTTATCCGAAACCTTCGGGATAAGATCCTTATACCTGCAAATCATACCTGCTCCTGAATCTTTTTTTTAATTATAACTTATCCTTTTCAAAACAAACAAAAAAAAAGGCGGCTAATAATAGCCGCCTGCAATTATCCTGCTTTTTTTAAGAGTATTATTCTTTTCCTATAAGCGAGAACATAAAGGTTCTGTCTAAATCGCCGCTCACTTCTATAGCCAATACAGACCCTGTTGAATGATAATAGATATAATCTCCCGATTCTATCCCAATATCATCAAAAAAGTTTTTCACAACTGCTTTAAACCGTTTCATTGAACTTAATTGTACATCTTTTGTCGATTTTACTATTCCGGTTGCAGATACAAGACTAATGCTAACCGTTATATCCTCGTTTGAAGGATTGGTTAAGGCAATTCCGTTCCATAAATTATCTCCTGTTATCAACTCGGGTAAATAGCCTTCTGTTGTTGCTATTGACGGCAGGGAGTAGCCGCATATGCCGCTTGCTACCGTGCCATATATCTCTATTCCGAATATCGGCTTATCTGAACGGATTATTCCCCATTCTGCATTGCCGTATGCACTTCCGAATAAATTGCTAGCAAGGCCTTTAAGTTTGCTCTGTGCGGGTATTGTCAGGTTAACTGTGCTTACCTTCTTTCCGTCTTTGGTGTATAAATCAACCTTTAGATTTGCCTGTTGGTCATTTGGGTTTACTATTGCAAACCCTGTCCAGAATATATTTGTCTCTTCAGGTATGTGAGGGATAAATAGCGTTGTGCTTCCTGACGACTGCAACTCAACTCCTGCTCCGTCCGTTCCGTTATGCTGAAAGATTTCAAATCCGCTTAAAGGTTGTGAATCAGTCGACTCGACTGTCCCCCATGTCTTTGCCTCTTGAATACTACTACCTAACAAATCTTCAAGATCATATATTGCAGCGTATGAAAAAACATCCTCCGTTTGTTCTTTTTGGTCTACTTTTATATCTAAACTTGCGTGACCGGGCATCATTAGATACATCTCAGTTTCCCAGTAATCTGTTTCTTCCGCTATGTGAGGAATATAAAGTTTAGTACCAAACATCGGTAAGATATAAGAAGTCATCTGTCCCGAGTCTGTTATTACTTTTATATCTGAAAGAACATAATTGTCTGCCTCTAACACAACACCCGGGTAATTGGAGGGATTTAAATCAGCCGGGGTAAAGTTAAATTTAGATTTCGGGTCTATCGGATAGTTATTAATTTCAACATTTTCACCTGCACTATTAAAATATTCAACTGTAATGTTTACCGGCTCGTCTGAAATATTAATTAAATTGACAATAGAATTTGTAACATTAATGCTTTTTGTTTTTGTTGAAGAAGATACCGGAAAAGGCACTATAACATCAAACACGTCAGGCCTTGTAACTGCAAATGAAACATCATTCCCTGAACTGTCTTTTAAAGTTGCGGTTGCCGTTTGGCCTTCGTCGTTGACCGCCGTAACGGAAACACTGTAAGTATCCGGCTTAACAAAAGTATAAGAGCACGAGCCTGTCGCGGTGACAACCTTGTCAGAGAAATTTGTCCCGTTAATACTCCATACATACTTAACAATTGAGTCTCCGCCTGTATCGTGTGCAGTACAGGTAAAGTTTCCAGTCATAGGAGCATTACCGTTTAGACTTTGTCCTGTAGCTGAATCAATAACTGGATGCCCCCCGGTTGCGGGATACTTTGCAACAAAAACATCATACCAACCATTTGAAGAAGAAGAACCGTTTTTAACAGGGAAATCTGAAGATTCTGTGTATCCAACTATATATACATTGTTAGAACTGTCTAAAGCCAAGCCATTACCTTCATCTGCACCACTTCCCCCCAAAAATGTTGCCCATTTTTTTGTGCCGCTTGAGGTATATTTAGCTACAAACACATCTTCATTACCTGAGAATGTTGTACTGTCTGAAACAGGGAAGTTTGAAGACGAAGTATATCCAGTCACATAAACATTGCCTCCGCTATCTAAACTTATGGAATTACTTTCATCATAACTATTCCCCCCTATAAGCGTTGCCCATTGCTTAACACCGGAGGAGTTATATTTTGCAACAAAAACATCATCCCAGCCTCCTGCAAAAGTAGAGCCGTCTGTAACGGGAAAATCGGAACAAGCCGTAGAACCCGTAATATAAGCATTCCCTGAGCTATCTACGGCTATGGAATTGCCGAAATCACCGCTATTTCCCCCTAAAAGGCTTATCCATTGTTTTACACCGGACGAGCTGTATTTAGCTATAAAAATATCATCACTACCTGCATTTGTTGAACTGTCAGTAACGGGAAAATCTGAAGAATAAGTAAATCCGGTAATATAAGCGTTGTTTGAACTGTCTAAGGCGATTGAATTACCTTTATCCTGGTTGCTTCCCCCTAAAAGGCTTATCCATTGTTTTACACCGGACGAGTTGTACTTGGCTATAAAAACATCCTCGTCTCCTGCTTGGGTGGAACTATCCGTAACAGGAAAATTTGAAGACTTGGTGTAACCTGTAATATAAAGATTATCTGAACTGTCTAAGGCTATGGAGTCCCCTTTATCCTCACTGCTTCCGCCTAAAATGGTTGACCATTGCTTAACTCCGCTTGAATTGCACTTGGCAATAAAGACATCGCAATCCCCGGAATTTGTTGAACTATCCGTAACAGGAAAATTTGAAGACTTGGTGTAACCTGTAATATAAAGATTATCTGAACTGTCTAAGGCTACGGAGTCTCCTTTATCCTCACTGCTTCCGCCTAAAAATGTTGCCCACTGCAAACTTCCGTTTGAACTATACTTTGCGACAAACACATCGTAATCCCCTGAATTTGTAGAACTGTCTGTTACGGGAAAATCAGACGAATTGGTATAACCGGTAATATACATATTTCCCGAAGAATCCACCGCAATGCTCTGTCCAATTTGTCCACGGCTTCCCCCTAAAAGAGTACTCCATTCTATTGTTGGATCTATTATCAAGGTCTTATTGATGTCGTAATCTCCTATCTCAAAGGTGTACCTGCCATTGTCAAGGATTTTGAATTTGATTGGCACTTCTACCTTCTTACCATCTATCTCCTGATAGGCATAGGGCTTGCCTATATATACCTTTGCTCCCTTTAACTCCGCTGTTAAACTTCCGTCTTTGTTAAGTTTAAGGTTTTCAGCACCTGTCTCCATTACTATGTCTTCAGGATTTGCATTCTGCTTTACTATTACCCTGTATTCAAGTTTGTCCATATAGCCTATGTATTCAACATCTATTCCGTCCCATACTTCGGGATATACCAATTTTTTGTATGTCGGCACATTTTCCTGCCAGTTTTCCTTTTTGCCTATGTAAAAGTTTACCTTTGCTCCTGTCGGCTCTTCCAATTCAGGTATTATGCTTTTTTCTCTTTTTGTTTTGCCTTTGCTTCCGAAGCCTAACCCCATTACAATTAATTTCTTTTTGTCTTCAGGGTTTAGTTCATCTCTGTTTATGGGATTTAGCCTCTTTTCCTTTAAGGTCTTTTCTTTTTCTGGGATTCTGGCATTGTTTTTCCTCACTGGTATTCCAATGTATGCACCTTGAGGAGTAAACTGCACAACCCCCTTCATTGTCTGAATAAATGCTATTCCTTCCCTTTTGTTCGG
>JALWHA010000092.1:483-15004 GCA_027038695.1 Acidobacteriota bacterium | reverse complement strand
ACCTTGGCCTTTGCAAGGTCGTCTTCTTTCTGGGAAATTAAAAAGTTTGTTGACATTCCGTTTAGAAATTTCTTTTTCTCGGCATCTAAATCTTTTTCCCTTAAAATCCTTGTTTTTTGTGCCGCAAAGTATGCTCTTTCCGCCGCCTTTACGTTTCTGATAGCGTTTTTTACATTTATGGTAATTGTGTAAATTGTGTTTTTTAAGGAAAGTTGAGCACTTTTCTCCCCTAAAATTGCATTTTTGTATGCAGCCTTAGCCGCTCTGTTTTGTAATTTATATGAGATGTTTATCCCGACTACCCATGTCTCATTGTCAAAGTTTAATGCCGTGTCAACAGCGTCTCCGATTGAGCCGGGGATAACTATAGGCTGTCCCTGATTGTCATAGGTGTGGATTGCGTTGTTTCCGGCATAGGCAACTGAGGCATACAGGTTGACGCTGGGTAGTTTCCGGTTTTTCTTAAACATAACCTCTATATTCGCTATCCGGCTTTCAATCTCTTTTATCTTTATTTGAGGATTTTTCTTTAAAGCCGTTTTAATGCACTTTTCAGGGTTAATAGCCTCTTTATTGTATTCAAGAGAGTAATCCGGCTCAAACACGGTTCCCCAATCTTTCTCATTGATATTTAAGAGTTTCTTTAAATTGTCTTCAGTCTGTTGCACTAAATTTTGCGCTTCAATCAATTGCTGTTCAGCGCTTGCTAAGTTTGCTTCGGCCTGATATATTTCAACTTCCGCTATTGTTCCTACTTCTATCTTTTGCTTTGTGATGCTGTACTGCTCTTTTGCAAGTTTTAAGGAGTCTTGTGCAACCTGCAAATTTTTATAGGCGTACACAAGGTCAAGGTATGAGGATGTGGTTTTTTCAATGAGATTCATAACCTGCTCTTTGAACTGCTCTTTTGCTTTTTCCGCCATATGTCTGTTAACTCTGATCTGGTATTCAACATTCTTTTTGCCGAAATTATTTAATAGCGGCTGGTCAACCCTTAACTTAAAGGTTGTGCCGTAAACAGGGCTAAAAACAGCAAAAAGGTAGTTTTCGGTTTTGTATTTGTAAGATGTTGCGGAAAAGGTAACTTTAGCACCTGTTGAAACCTGCTGGGTAAGGCTGAAGTTTAAAAAATCCTGAACAGACCTTGACGCGTCAAGAAGGTTTTTCGGCGGCTGGGTTGAATCCTGATGTTCGGCGGTTAAATCAAACTTTAGATCGTAAACTCCCAATGCGGAATAAACATCGTTTTTAGCCTGCTCATAGGATATCTCGGATATCTGGATGTCAAGGTTGTTTTTTAAAGCTGTTTTAATTGCTTCATTGAGAGTGAGTTTGTGCGGCTTTGCGTTAACGGTAAGCGCTAAAACAAATATTAATAAGAAAACAAAACCTTTCTTCATATGAATCCTCCAAAATATTTTAGTCTTATCTTTATACGCAACACTTTTGTAATTGTTTACAAGCCTAACCTGTATTTAAACAATTCCCCTATACTCCTTAAAACAAGTGCAACGGTAAACTGGTTTGTAGTTGTCGTTGAGTAAGAGTTGTTTTGATATGTTATGTTTACCCCTATGCATTTTTTATAATACGCAACGGTTATCCTTTTGTACCTGAAATCATTTAAAGAAAAGTCGTAATCAAATTGCATTATTGCCTTCCAATTTCTGCTTAATTTTCTATCGTACCTTCCTATTAACGATTTCCTTGATTTTTCTTCGCCGTAAACATACCCCTTAAAGTATGTCAGATAAAGGTTGTTTAACCTTGTGTTGAATGTTAATGTGTCAAAGTCATTAGTCTTAGGATTGTATTTTATTAATGAACTGAATTCTATGTTATCTGTAACAGGCATTAAGAAGTATCCGTTAAAAGATGAGTATTCCGATTGTAAATTCGGATTATTCGGGTCAGGGTAATTGTTTGAACTTAAATTTTTTTCACCGTAGAGAGAGAAAAAACCTGTTCTATCAGAGAAGATAAAATTTGACGTTATCCCCGCCTGAATATAAACCCCTGACGGATTGATGTAGTCTTCTAAGTCATGGTAGATTTCATTAAATTTCCCGGAATTGTCTCTGTAGCCTATTTTTACGAAAGGAATCACTATATTTTTGAATAAGTTAAAATCTCTTGAAAGGTAAGGCAATTGAATTTTATATGAAAAGTCAAAAACAGAATTGTTTGCAAGGTTTGAATTTGAGTAGTTTAGTGTTTTAAATTTCAGGTTTTCTTTTACTAAAAACAAACTTTTGTTGAAGTATTTTGAAGAGGAAAATTCAAGGTACTCTCTTGAGTATGTGTTATTTTTAATTCTGTCGTCTGAAATAATGCCGATATTTCCCTTTAATCTTAAATTTCTCCCTAAAAATTTAAGGTTTTCCCCGTAAAGGGATATTGAGGGAAGGGTTGAGGAGTAGATTGTTTTATCGTGGAAGATGGGGTTTTCAAGGTATAGGGAGGTTGTTATCGTAAAGTGATTGTTGATCTTTTTGTAAAAACTTCCGTAAGCGTAAAAGTTTCTCATTGCAAGGTCGTATTTGTTAAATGTGTAATCCCTTATCAAATCGTAATCATCTCCTAAAAATCCCTTGAATTGGTATGTATCTTCAGGGGATTTGTAGTATTTGTAAGAAATCTCTCCCATTGTCCTTCTATTGTGAATAAGCCTGTCTTTGATAGAGTAAACCTTAAACCCGGCAAATTCCCCCTGTCTAAAACTCTCTCTGTACTCAAAGGTTGTTCCCGTTCCCGCCTTTGAGTAGTAGTCTATCCCCAATGTTATATCCTGAGATTTGCCTATCGGGATAAACAACTCTTGATGGTAGTTAAATCCGTGTTTGGAAGAGTTACCGAATTCAGGGATTAAAAGCCCGAATGTTCTTTTTGTTTTTGCGGGATAAATAAAAAAGGGAAGGTAGAAAACCGATTTATCTTTTACCCTGAATTTTAAAGATTTAAATGATGCGTACCCCTCTTTTTTAACATTAACCTTTTTAGAGTAAAACCCCCAATAATTGCACCCGTTAGGACAGGTTGTAAATGTGCAGTCTTTTAATTGATACTTATTACCTGAAAGATAGGTGATTTCTTCGGCGTAAAACCTATAGTTTGCCTCAAGAATCAATTCCCCTTTAAAAACGGTTGCCTGCTCGGAGTCTGTATAGTAAACAAGCCTTTTACCCGTCCCTTTTACGCTGTTTTTATCAAACTCAACATTACCTGAAGCGGTGATTACCCCTTTAGCTTTGTCAATTTTAATTTTATCCGCTTTAAGCCTTATGTCTCTTCCTTGAATCAGGCAATTCCCGTAGAGATAAACGATTTTATTTTTTGCATCCGTCTCAATCCTGTCCGCTTTAACAGTAAATTCGTCTCCTAATACCGTAAAAGTAAACAGAAAGAGAACAATAAAAAGGCTAAAAATCCTTTTTCTTTTTGTAAAACTGTTTAGCATCAAACCTCTCACCTTTAACGGAATATATTATTAAAAACTTGGTCTGCTCCACTCCTATAGTAACCGCGTCAAACTGCAACATGGCATTTTTTACCTTTTCTCTGAAATTTCTCATAACCATATACCTGACTGTTCTTTCCCCCGGTTTTATAGGGTTTGCGAACTCAAGAAGGTATTTTGTAAGCACGCTTTCTATTGTTTTTTCCGGGTATTTCTGTGCAAGCGCCCTGTACATATCGTTGTAAAGAAGAGGCTTTCTATACTCTTTTTTGTTTGATACAAGGGATACGAAATTGGGGTCAATATAAACCTTCTTTCCCGTGTTGTTTGTTATTTTGATTTTAAAGTAAATGAAAAACACGTTAGGGTTTAGCTTGAAGACGTCAAAATCTTTTGAAAAAGGGACATCTTCTACCTGTTCCACCGCAATAGTAAGCCCCATTGAAGAGATTACAGCTTTTCTGTTTTTTATGTATAAATTAGGTTTAGGCAAAGGGTATAGTTTGTACCTGTACCTGTACTCTTTTGCAAAAAGGGATACCGAAAAGATTAAAACAATAAATAAAACAACTTTCTTCACGGCGCAACCTCTTCCGCTTTCATGGTTATGATATTGTTAATATCTTCGTCTTTGCCTACAACGGTAAGGATGTGGCTGTTTTGAATTTTTGTGTCTCCGTAAGGCAAAATTATAATGTCTTCGGGGTTATGCTTGTCTTTTAGTGCAATGACATAGATTTTATACCTGTTTCTTAAATCCAACTGGATCAGGGTTTTCCCTATGAATTCGTTTAACGGTTCAATGTCTTTTATTGAATACTCCTCCGTTAAGGTTAACAGGTCAGCCATATTCCTCTCTATAAGGTTTCTTGCGGTTTTCTCAGCCATATCCCTTTCCGGGAAAACAATTTCATGTGCCCCTATAGCCCTTAATATAGAAGCATGGTCGTCACTCATAGCCTTAACTATTATTCTCTTAATCCCTAAGTTTGTCAGATGCAAAGTGCACAAAATACTCGGCTCTATTTGTTCTCCGAGGCTTACCACACAGGCGTCAACGTCTTTTGGCACAAGGGTTTCAAGAATGTCTTTATCCTTTGCGTCCGCAACGTAAGCATGCGCCACGTTGTCGGCAATTTTATTAACCTTTTCCTGGTCATTGTCAATTGCTATTACGTGAGCGCCGTGTTTTGAAAGTGAAATTGCAAGGTGTTCTCCGAATTGACCCAATCCTATAACACATACCGTTTTCATGTTATTCTCCTAACCTATCATGATTTTTTGTTCGGGATAATCAATCTTTTTCTTTTTTCTTCTTGCAAACAGTAAAGAGGTGACTATTGCAAGAGGCCCAACTCGTCCGAAAAACATATCAACAATTATAACAATTTTTCCTATTTTGCTTAAGGACGCGGTTATCCCTGTTGAAAGCCCTACCGTGCCGAATGCGGAAACAACCTCAAAAAGCAGGTTTCTGAACGCCTCATGGTAATGGAGGATTATATTCTGCTCGGTAAAGAGAAGGATTGTAAAGGAAATAATAACGGTAGAAAAGGCTAATGTGATAACCGATTTTATTTTTTCTTTTGTTTCCTGTGTTAATTTTCTTTCAAACAGCCTTTTTCTGTACTGCCCGAAGAACCAATCTTTAACGAGTATTAAATATCCCGCGAAGGTTGTGGTTTTTATACCGCCGGCGCAAGAACCGGGAGACCCGCCTATAAACATAAGCATAATCAGGATGAAAATGGAAGAAGAAGGCAGTTTTCCTATGTCCACTGAATTAAATCCTGCCGTCCTTGCGGAAACGGATTGGAATAGAGAATCGAGAACGGAAAGGTTGTTATCTCCCAATAAGATAAATACAGTTCCCCCGATAATTAATGAAAATGTTGTGGCAATTACCAATTTTGTATGGAAGCTTGCTTTTTTTTCTTTTCCTGAAATAATGTCTTTAATTTCATACAGTACAGGGTAGCCTAATCCTCCGAAAACGATTAAGAACATCACGGTACTTAAGGTTAACCATGATTGCCTGAAATGCATTAAACTATCGCTGTAAATAGAAAATCCGGCATTGCAAAATGCGGATATTGAATGAAAGATAGCTGAGTAAAGCGCTTTGCCGACAGGGTAATAATTTTTTAATTTTATAAAAAGGATGAAAGCGCCTGTCCCCTCAATTAAAAAAGTTGCGCTGACGATAAACTTCAACAAGTCTTCAATAGATAGATGTTCAATATCCCCGCCGAATGTATCCTGAATTGTATAGTGTGTTTGAACGGAATAGGCTTTTTTGCTTAACCATACAAAAATTGCGGTGAAGGTCATAATCCCCAGGCCTCCTAACTGTATAAGGACAAGTATTACAATTTGCCCGAATGTTGAGAAGAAAGTCCCCGTGTCAACCACAATCAGGCCTGTGACACAGGTTGCCGAGGTTGAAGTGAACAATGCGTCAATAAAATCCAAACCCTTTGCGTTTGTAGTTGAAATCGGCAGGGTCAAAAGAATGCCGCCTATTAAAATAACGGTAGCAAATGAAATTATTAAAGCGGAGTCAGGTTTTGTTACCCATAATTTATACTTTAATAAAAACTCCTTAATCATAGCGAATTTATTATAACATAAAGAGATAAGGAGAAAATTTTAATGATAATTTGAAATAATTTGTGTTTTGTGGTTTAATAATGAATGAGAGTTCATTCATTAAAGGTTGGGGAAATGAAATTAAAAAAGGAAGAGAAAAAAAGGAAGATAATTGACGCGGCAATCAAGATCTTCGCCAGAAACGGGTACTTTAATTCAAGGGTATCCGAAATTGCGAAGGAGGCCGGTGTCGCTGACGGCACTATCTATATCTACTTTTCAAGCAAGGAAGAGCTGTTGTCAGCTATATTTGACGAGGCTTTGCAGGTTTTTGTGGACGAATCGAAAAAAGATCTTGAACAGATTGAAGACCCTATTGAGAAGTTAAGAGAAATAGTTTATCTCCATCTGAAGTATTTAGGCGCCAATAGAGACCTTGCAATGGTTTTTCAGATTGAATTCAGACATAATATAGTTTTTATGGAAAGGTTGTCCAAGACAAAACTCGGCGATTATTTTAAAATTATTGAAGGAGTTATTATAGAAGGGCAACAAAAGGGATACTTTAAAGAGTTAAACCCCCGTTTTTGTGCTAAAGTGTTGTTCGGCATAATTGACGAAATGATCACTTCCTGGTTGATTGCTAACAAAAATTATAAGTTAGAGAAAGATGTGGATATTCTTGTTAATACTTTTGTTTACGGTATTGCAAAAAAATAAGGTTATAGTAAAATAAAATCAACTTCACAAAAATTATCGGGGGGGATAATGGAAATTAAAACTATATGCCATTTGTTTTTTGACATTGTTGATAACTATCCTGACCATGTTTTGTTCAAGTACAAAAAAGACGGTGTCTATGTCGGGTTAAAGGCGAAAGAGGTTAAAGAGATTGTTGAGAACCTTGCAAACGGATTGATTTCATTGGGAACAAAACCCGACTCTAAAATTGCCATAATATCCCACAACAGGGTTGAATGGGTGCTGGCTGACCTTGCTATCACCACTTCGGCAGGGGTTACCGCTTCAATTTATCCTACATTACTGGGACATCAGGCGGCTTATATTATCAATGATTCCGATGCGGAAATAATCTTTGTTGAAAATATGCTTCAATTTGAAAAGATTGAAGGGGTATGGAAGGATTGTCCTAATTTAAAGTACATTGTTGTTATGGACAATACAAAGGTGGATAAAAATAATGTAATGACTTTTCACGAATTGATTGAAAGAGGAAAAGAATATAAAGAACAAAACACAGGTGAATATAAAAGCAGGTGGGAATCAAGAAAACCTGAAGACCTGCTTACTTTAATTTACACGTCAGGTACAACGGGAGACCCGAAAGGGGTTATGCTTACCCATAGCAATCTTGTAACAAATGTTGTTGACTCTACCGTTCACGTGTTAAGTAAAAGGTTGAAGCCGGGAGAGCTTACCGCTTTATCATTTTTGCCTTTAAGTCATTCACTTGAGAGAATGGCAGGCTACTATCTTATGATGTACAACGGGGCTACGATAGCTTTTGCGGAAAGTATAGATACCGTTCCTCAGAATATGCTTGAAGTCAAACCTACCTGTATGGTTTCCGTGCCGAGGTTGTATGAAAAGATATATGCAAAGGTTATTGATTCCGCAATGTCAGGCGGCGGATTAAAGAAAAAGATATTCTTATGGGCAAAGGAAGTCGGCTCTCAAGTGGTCGCGTTAAGGGTTCAGGGCAAGAAGCCTTCGGGAATGCTTAATTTTAAATACGGTTTGGCAAAAAAACTTGTTTTTAGCAAATTAAAGGAAAAAACAGGCGGAAGGTTGTGGTTTTTCATTTCAGGCGGAGCACCTTTAGGCAAGGAAATTGCTGAATTCTTCCTTGCGGCTGAGTTAATTATTCTTGAAGGGTACGGTTTAACCGAAACCTCTCCGGTAATTTCTGTTAATACATTTGATCATGTAAGGCCCGGTACGGTAGGCCTGCCTATCCCAAATGTTAAGGTTAAAATTGCCGAAGACGGTGAAATTCTCTGTAAAGGCCCCAATGTTATGAAAGGTTACTACAAAAAACCGGAAGATACAAAAGAGGCGATTGACGAAGACGGCTGGTTTCATACAGGGGATATAGGGATAATTGACGAAGATGGTTTTTTGAAAATTACAGATAGAAAAAAAGAACTTATCGTAACTTCAGGCGGGAAAAATGTCGCTCCTCAGCCTATTGAAAACGCTTTGAAGGCAAGCAAATACATAACTCAGGCTGTTTTAATCGGGGATAAGAGAAAGTATATATCAGCTTTAATAGTTCCTGATTTTGAGGTTTTAACAAAATGGGCTGAACGCAATGGGATTGAGTTTTCTTCCAATGAAGACTTAATAGAAAAGCAGCTTGTTAAAGATTTGATTCAAAGAGAAATTGAAAAGGTAAACCATGATTTGGCAAGGTATGAACAGGTTAAAAAGTTTGCACTTCTTCCTCATGAATTGAGTCAGGAAGGCGGCGAACTCACTCCTACTTTGAAGGTGAAAAGAAGAATTGTTAACGAAAAGTATAAAGAGATAATTGACAGCCTATATGCCGAATAGCGAGTTTTTATCTCAATTGATACAAAACGAGTATGTCAGGAAGGGCTTATTAGCCCTTCTTGTTTTATTTATTGCATTTTTTTTAAGAAGAATCGCGGTAAAAAGGATTTTTTCTCTTGTAGGCAAAATTGCCGGGAAAACAAAGACAAAAAGCGACGATTTTCTTGCTGAAAACCTTCCCTCGGTAATAAATACCTTTATCTTTGTAATTGCGGTTTATATTATTGTATCTCTCTTTAAAACAGATATAACCCATCCTTTGTTTAAAAAGGTTATTGATAATACTTTTCTATTTATACTTGTTTTTCTTGTTATAAAGTTAACCTTTGTTTTGATAGATGCTTTTGTTATTTTGTTAGGGGAATGGACTGCAAAAACCAAGTCTCCTCTTGACGACCAGATTGCGATAATTGCAAGGAAATCCCTGAAGGTTGTAAGTGTAATATTGGGAATACTTTTCCTTATTCAAAATATGGGCTATTCAGTGTCAGGCTTAATTGCATCTTTAGGGTTAGGCGGATTAACAGTGGCTCTGGCTGCAAAAGACGCTGTATCAAACTTTTTCGGTTCAATCGTTATCCTTATTGATTCACCGTTTAAGATAGGGGACTGGGTAAAGATGGGAAATGTTGAAGGTGTTGTTGAAGAGATAGGGTTTAGAAGCACCAAGATAAGGACATTTGAAAAATCCCTTATAACCGTTCCCAATTACAAAATCGCAAACGAGTCAATAGAAAACTTCTCAAACAGAGATAGGAGAAGGATCAAATTTACCATAGGGGTTGAATACTCAACTTCGCCTGATAAGGTTGAATCTGTGATTCAGGGGATTAAAGATTTAATTAAATCTAATTCCGACATTGCTAAAGATTTTTTCCTTGTAAACTTCACCGCTTTTGCTGAGAGCTGGCTTGAGATTTTTGTTTACTGTTTCACAACTACCTCGGATTGGAAGAAGTATCTTGAAATAAAAGAAGAATTAAACCTCTCAATAATGAAATTGCTTGAAAGGGAGGGGGTGAACTTCGCGTTCCCGTCTCAAAGCCTTTATATTGAAAAAATTGCGGAAAAGACGGGTAAATAAACAATAAAAATAAGATTTTGCCTTTGGGATCAAAGAGATAACTTTTTTCGCAGTTTCTCTGCTGATTGTGTTTGCAGAATCTTCAATTTGTTTTTAGTTTGGTTTTTAGAAAATTAGGTGGTTATTGAAAAGATTTTTATCAAAGTATCTATAATTACAGGGGTTTGATATTTCGGTTTGTTAAGTTATACTTTGTAAGGGAAGAATTTTTGAGGTTGCTATGAATTGTTTATGTTTTGACACTTCAGGAGAAAAGGGTTGCGTTGTTTTAATAAAAGACGGGAAAATTGCAGGCAGTATTGAATTGTCTAAAATTTACGGCCACAATGAAACCCTTCTGCCGTCTGCAAAGTTGCTTGTTGACAGGTTGTCTTTAAAGCCTGCAGAAATAGATACTGTCGGGTTTGTAAGGGGCCCCGGTTCTTTTACAGGGTTGAGGATAGGCATTGCAACAGCTTACGGCATAAATGCGGCTAACCCTGAAATTGATTTAAAGGGTTATACTTCTTTGTATTTGCACGCAAGAAAGTTTTTGGCTGAAAAAAAAGATGTCCTTGTCCTTCTTGATGCAAGGAAAAAACAGGTTTACGCCGCTTTGTTTTTGAAAAACGGTGAGAAGCTTGGCTATAAAAACATCTATCCCTCTGAAATTGGGGATTTTCTAACTGGTTTCAATGTAAATAAGTTACTAATAACAGGAAACGGCTATCCAAAGTATAAAGAAGTGATAGATGAACAGTTGACAATCCCTTTTGTTTATCAAGAATCTGAAAAATGCCTTGCAAAGCCTCTTGCGGAGGAGATTTTAAACCCTTCAGGTGGTGAGCAACCTTCAACAGAGCCGTTGTATATCAGGAAATCTGATGCAGAAGTCAATAGAGATAAAAAAAGAAAATAGCATCTCACAAAAACAATTAAAAGAGATAATGGAGATTGAAAGGGCAAGTTTTAATTGCCCTTGGTCTGAAGTTATGTTTCTTTCACCTGATGAAATTACTATTCTGGCTTACCATAACAATAAAATTGTCGGCTACATTGTTTATTCAACGGTTCTTGACGAGTGCCATATATTGAATGTTGCAGTTCACCCTGATTTCAGGAGAATGGGAATTGCACAGAAAATGCTTGATTTTCTATTTCGGGAAAGTCAAAAAGAGGGGATAAAATTCTATTACCTTGAAGTAAGGGTGGACAATACTCCCGCAATTAACTTTTACAAAAAAAACGGGTTTAAAGAGTTGGGTTTGAGAAAAGGGTATTACAGTGATGGAACAAACGCACTTGTTATGGTGAGATAGATGTGGCAAATAGAAGGCATTGTTTATGCTATTTGTTTGTAATTGTCAGATTTTTCAAAGCGTTTTTCAATATTAAAAGGTATAATTAGAAAGGTAAAAATGTTCAGGGGAGGGCGTGTGAATAGGTGGAAATGTATTTTTCTTGCATTGATTGTCCTGTTTTACGGTCAAATTGTTTCGGCAAAAACTTTTAAAATCCCTTATTTTCAAAAGGCTGACATTAAATTAGACGGAGTATTAAACGAGCCTGAATGGCAAAAGGCTTACACAATAAACGATTTAACCCAGCAAAAGCCTGTTCCCGGGGGGAAAACCCCATATAAAACAGTAGTAAAGGCTTTCTGTGACAGCAAAGCATTATACTTTGCTTTTATTTGCTATCAGCCTGAAAATACCCTCTCTATTCATACAATGCTTAGAGATGGGGAAATGCACGGAGATGATTATGTGTCAATAATCCTGGATACCTTCGGAGACGGAAAAACAGGCTTTATGTTTAAAGTCAATGCGGCAGGAGCGAGAAAAGACGGTTTAATTTCAAACCCAGAGCATGTCTCACCAGACTGGGACGGTATATGGACGGCAAAAACAAAGGTTTACAAAGACAGATGGGTTGCAGAGATTAAAATACCATCTATCACTTTGCAGTTCAGGAAAAACCATCCATTTTTCAATGTTGAGTTTGCAAGGTATCTGGCAAAGGATATGATTGTTTTCAGGTGGATAGGGACATCTATTGACGCTCACCCTTTTGATGTTAAATTGACTGCAAAGATGGAAGGGGTTGAAAACCTTTCAATTGGCAAGGGCATTTCCTTTTCTCCTTATGCAGTAACAAGGCTTGATAAAACCTATGAAAGCGGTAAAAATACAGTTTTAAAAGGAGAAACAGGCTTTGACTTAAGGTGGAATATTACACCAGGCATTTTTGCAATGCTTACAGTAAACACAGACTTTGCAGAAACTGAAGTTGACACCCAGCAGATAAACTTAACAAGGTTTCCACTATTCTTCCCTGAAAAGAGGGAGTTTTTTCTTGAAGGCTCAAACCTTTTCAATTTCGGAATAGGGCTTTATGCAGACTTTATCCCATTTTACTCAAGAAGGATAGGGCTTTACCATGGGAAGGAAGTGCCTATAGATTATGGTGTAAAACTAATGGGCAGAGAAAACAAGGTTAGCATTGCAGGGCTTTATGTTAAAACAAGGGATTCGGGAGACTTAAAGGGAACAGACTTCTTTGTATCAAGGGTTACCTACGATATTACCAATAACCTGAAGGTTGGCGCCTTGGTTACAGACGGAGACCCTGATGGGGTAAGCGACAATTCCTTTGTTGGCACAGATATTATCTGGAGAACAACCGATTTTCTGCATAAGAGAAAGAACTTTACAATTGGCGGTTGGTGGGG
Organism: Acidobacteriota bacterium; assembly: GCA_027038695.1. GTDB lineage: Bacteria > Acidobacteriota > Holophagae > Thermotomaculales > Thermotomaculaceae > Thermotomaculum. The sequence continues at coordinate 2,590 of JALWHA010000092.1, read as the reverse complement.
GCAGTCTTCTGGTGATTTAACAGGAGACGATAAAGACGGGTACGGGTTTAAGATTGATTACCCCAACGATTTGATTGACGCAAACATTGTTTACAAGAAGTTTGGAAAGGATTTAAACCCTGCTCTGGGATTTCTGCCGAGGCCGGGTACAAAGCAGTGGAGCGGGGGAATAGCAATTCAGCCGAGGCCTAAAGGCTGGCTTGGAAACTATGTAAGGCAGTTTTTCTTTGAATTTTATGGAATGCAGGTAAGGAATGTGAAGGGTTACATTGAAAGTTGGAGAATATTCACAGCACCTATAAACCTTGTAACACCGTCAGGCTATCACTTTGAGTTTAACTATGCTCCTCAATACGAGTTTTTAACCGAGCCTTTTGAGATTGCGGAAGGGGTAATTATTCCTGCTGGCAAATATAGGTTTAACAGAGAAAGAATAGAGATAAATATGCCTCGCTCAAGTTCTGTTCAGGTAGGCGGAAGGGTCTGGTTCGGTGATTTTTACAACGGAAGGCTTAACCAGTGGGAAACATACTTTGTGTGGAGCAAAAAAGACGGTTCCATTAAGGTTTCGGTTGAAGCGGAAAACGATTACGGCTACCTTCCAGAAGGAAACTTTATTGAAAGATTGTGGCAGGTGAAGGTTGTTTATGCCTTTAACCCCGATTTTGTAATATCAAGTTATACCCAATATAACTATTCAAGCGGTGAAATAGGAATGAACAATAGAATAAGGTACACAATTGAACCGGGGAAAGATATATTCTTTGTTTGGAATTATAATTGGGAACGGTTTGACGGTGAGTCTCTCTTTAAATCAAAGTTGCTTGCTAACCAGATAGCGATAAAAATCCGCTGGACATGGAGAAAATAAAAAAGGGGGATAAATTCCCCCTTTAAAAATTTTATCTTATTTTTTATATTCCTAACAGTTCTTTTTCCTTCTTTAAAGATTCTTCCAATACCTTTTTATGCAACGAGTTGCCGTGTGAATCCATTGTAACTACCACAGGGAAATCTTTTACTTCAATAACCCAGAATGCCTCGGGAGTACCGAACTCTTCAAGCATAAAAACTTCTTTAACCTTAACAACTCTCTTTGCAAGCAATGTTCCCAACCCGCCTACAGCGTGAAAGTAAACGGCACCTGTCTCCTGCAATCCTTTAAGGGTTTTTTCTCCCATGCCGCCTTTGCCTATAACCCCTCTCACCTGATACTCTTTGATAACATCGGCCTGATACGGCTCTTCCCTTGTTGAGGTTGTGGGGCCTGCGGCAACAAATTCATACTCTCCGTTTTCATTCTTTTTAACAACAGGGCCACAATGGTAAATAACGCTGTCTTTTAAATAAGGCCTTATAAAATCGGGCTTTTTCTCAACCATAAGTTTATGTGCCTGGTCTCTTGCGGTTACCATTGTCCCGCTTAAAAGAACCTCGTCCCCTATCTTCAGTTTTCTGATTTCCTCTTCGGAAACAGGGAGATTTATCTTAATCGTCATATTCCACCTCGCCGTTTGCCTTAATAATCATTGTTTTTCTTCTAAATGCCCAGCACATATATGAGATTGACACGTAAAATGTTGCTGGATGCCTGTGCTGTGCGTCCACAAAAACGTCTAAAACAGTAGTCTTGCCGCCGAATCCCATAGGGCCTATGCCTAATTGGTTTAATTCCTTCTCAAGTTTGTCTTCAAACTCCGCTAAAACCGGGTTTTCGTTTGTTGACCCCATCTTTCTGAAAAACGTCTTTTTGGAAAGAAGGTAAGAAACACCTCTGTCTCCGCCAATTCCGACGCCTATTGTCCCGGGGGCGCAACCGAAACCTTGAGCCTTTGTTACCGCTTCAATAATTACTTTTCTAACACCTTCAAGGTCTCTTCCCGCTTTCAGGTTTGCGTCTGGCAGTTTGTACTGCATACCCACGTTTTCAGAGCCGCCGCCTTTAAGCATAAGTTTAAATTCAATGTAATCCTTGTCCCAGCAGTGATAGGTGATGTAAGGTGCGTTTTTCCCTACATTGTTTCCCGAATTCTTCCCTGTAACGGGGTCAACTGCATTCGGCCTTAAATAATTCTTTTCGGTTGCTTCAATTGTTGCCTTTTTAATC
>JALWHA010000092.1:0-473 GCA_027038695.1 Acidobacteriota bacterium | reverse complement strand
TTTTAATCTCTTCCGTTATCTCCCATTCCTTCATTCCGTAAGGGTAATTTACATAGAAGATAACATGGCCTGTATCCTGGCAGATCGGGGTTGAGTTTTCCCTTGCAAGTTTGACATTCTCAAGGATAACGTTGAAAACACTCTTTTCCGTTGAGCCTTCGTCCGCCTCTTCATAAGCCTTTTTCAGCCTTGCCTCAACATCAGGCGGCAGGTCTGTTGACGCACGCCTTATCAATTCCAAAATATGGTCTTTCAATTCCATACTCCCACTCCCTCTATATTTTTAGTTGATACCTTACACTGACACGCACCAATAAAATCATTATACCCTATTTGATTATCCGGTGGCAAAATCAATTTTAATCAAATGTTGGGGTGAATATTCGGGGAATTTCAGGAAGGTGAAAGTGGTGCAAATATTGGTATTTTTTTGTGTGTTTTTTTGTACAGATATGTATTTTATTGTCTAATTT
>JALWHA010000091.1 GCA_027038695.1 Acidobacteriota bacterium | reverse complement strand
TATGTAAAAACAATCGTTGAAAAAGGCTTTAAAGGGGAAAAAGGAAAAAAGGTTTACTCGTGCTTAAACTACATCCTTCTGGCAAATATTCTTGAAAAAAAACTTAAAAAGCCTTTTAAAGAAATTGCGACGGATTTTCTGAAAGATTTTAAAAATTGCTTTCTTCCCCCTTTAAAGTGTGTAAATATCGCACCTGCCGAAAGGGGAAATTTATACGAGTTTGAAATTGCAAAAAGGTTTGTGAAAAATCCCGACAGGAGAAAGTTCAGGATTAACAAAGTTATAAAAGGGGAAACCCACGACTTAAACTCCCATTTTGCAGGGGGAATTGTGGGAAATTCCGGGCTTTTTGCGGATATTTTCGGTATCGTTAATCTGGTTAAAAATTTATTAAAAAGCAAAGATTGGCATTTACCTTTATTTAAGAAGGGAGATTACTATTTCCATCTGGGATTTACGGGAACTGGAATTGCTATTCACAAAAGTAAAAGGATTTTGGTTGTTTTTCTATCCAATAGAGTGTGTCCAGAAGTTAAAAATATGGACTTTTCTGCCATACGCCATGAGATTTTTAAAAAAATGTTTGAGATATTTGTATGAGACAAAAACGAGAGATTACACTGTTTGAAAGTTTGATGATTGCCATACTTTTAACGCTGTTGCTTTATTTTGCGTCCGACAGGCTTTTTTTTGTAAAGTTTGTTAAAAATATGAATAAATTGATAAAGGCGTCTGCTCAAAACAGCAAGGAGATAAAGTTCACCTTTGTTGATTTGCCTGAAGAAACCCCGGTTAAAGAAAACCCCAATGCAAAACTTTATTCGGATATTTCAAGAAAAGCAGCAGGCGGCAAAGGTAAAAAATCAAATTCCCCATATTCAAAAGGAAATACCCCTGAAGTTGTTATTAAAAAAGGCATGGTTGTTAAGTCAAGGAGAATGAAATCAATGCCGAAACCTCAGGAGATACTAAAAAAAGTTGTAAAAGAAAAGGGAGAAAAATCCCAAAAACTCACAAAAGAAGGGGAAGCAGGCACTCAAACCCTGTCAGGAGAAAACGAAGAAAAGAAGCTGGCTAAAAAAAGCGAAAAAAAGCCATACATAAACACTGAAAACCTGTTTTCGGCAACAAAACCTGAAGTTTACAACAATGAAAACGGAGGCTTTACAATACCTGGAAACTTCTCAATTGATACACAGGGCTTTGATTTAGGGCCTTATGCTAAGATAATACAGAGAAAGGTTAAATCCAACTGGATCATCCCCCCAGTTGTTCAAAGCCTTTTCTTAAAAGGGATAGTAAAGGTTGAGTTTGACATAAAGAAAAACGGGAAGATTGAAAACCTTAAATTTTTGAAAAAAACAGGGATTGCTCCTCTTGATATGTCAGCCTTTTACGCTATAAAATACTCAAACCCCTTTCCCCCACTTCCCTCTTTTATAAAAAACGATAAAATCCATGTTAAGTGGACTTTTTACTATTATGTAAAAATGGAATAATTATTTTATCTTTTCAATTGCCTTGTTAATTTTTTCAATTATTTCTTTAT
>JALWHA010000090.1:1277-4795 GCA_027038695.1 Acidobacteriota bacterium | reverse complement strand
TTAAGGTGAAAGACGGAAAGGAAGAGAAATCCCCACTTCAGCAGATAAAAGAGAAAAAATACTATGAAAAATACCTCAACAAAATGAAAGAAATTTATCTCATCGGAATAACATTTGATAAGGAAGAGAGGAATATCTCCGAATATAAGTATGAGAAATTATGAATTAGGGATGATGGATGCTGGATTAATTTGTTTTAATTTTTAAACTTTGGATGTTGAATCCTAAATTACACAAGAATTAACTTCTTTTAAATCAAATAGATACTTATCTCAATCAAGAATCAAAATTTCTAATTATACTATAGGCTGATACATAAAACCTGATGTAAAAACTGTGTATAGGTGTAAAGAATCAATAAAATTTTTCAGCGGGATAACTCTTTCCGTTCTTTGTAAACCTTATAAACCTCATAGCATTTTTGGAAGGGGTAAAGTGCCCATCAGGTGTAATGTATATCCACTCTTTGCTTTCTGTAATAATAAGTTTTCCTATGTTTCTGTGGTAATCCCAGAAAAATATCTTGCCGTTGTCATCACTAATCCCTGCAAATAGGTTTGTTTTCGGGATTGTGGCAATGAAACTAACCCCTGTGTTTGCAGGAAACTTTCTTGCATCTCCACCAAAATTTAAGTCTATAAAGTATAAATAACGGTTAAATTCACAAACAATGCCTTTCCCATCATGGGTAAATGCAACATAACTTGGAGATGCAAACAAGTTTTCTGGCGGTGCCATATCCAGACTGAAGGCAATATCGTTAATTAGTTTTAATGAGTTCAAGTCTAAAATTCCAGCCCTGTCTCCACTGGTAAAAGAGAGATACCTGCCATCTGGTGATAAACAAAAATCTCCCACAGCAATCTCCTGCCATTGCTGTGAAAGGCGAAAGTTAGTTAATTCTTTTTTATGCACGACATCCAGAATTACAAGGCGGTTTGTCATTGTGCCTGCTAAAATGTATTTGTTGTCAGGAGTCATAAATACTCCTGTTGCCGATAATCCTGGAATACCTGTCTCGTATTCAATTTTCTCTTTGTTTATATCGTAAACCACAAGTGTTGAAAGCAAAGCCCCCATAAGCAATTTTTTATTGTCATAACTAAAACCATAACAGGAAGGAATAAGGTTTATTTTTAAATTTTTATATAGTTTGCCATTATAAATATTCCAGATTTTTAAAGTTTTGCCTTCAGTTAAAAGGTATTTCCCGTCAGGGCTTATTGCCACCGGGTTGTCTTTTTTCTCAAATTCTTTATTTTTGGAAAGGTTTATCACCCTCATCTTTCTCTTTCTGAAATTAAACATCAATATGCTATCTTTTAAAACTATTGGTATATCTCTGCCGTTTTTTAAGGGATGGATAAAGTAAATATACGCTTCTTTTTCTTTCATAATGGTTTTCTGTTCTCCTGAAACGGTATTTACCACCTTAAAGTTGTGTTCAGGGGTAAACATCACAATGTATTTGAAGTTTTTGCTTATATCAATTGATGAATCAGGGTTGTATTTTTCTATTTTAACCTTTTTTAATATTTTATCTTTTTCATAGTTCCACAAGAGGGCATAGCCTGAATTGTCAACAAGAATCAAACAATGTTGTTTATCAGATTGCTTTAAAAAACCTCTGAATCCCTTTTTTGATTTAAGGGTTTTTACAACCTTAAAGTCTTTCAAACTCCAAACCTTTACCCTTGAAGAGCATGCTGTAAAAAAGTATTTTAGATTTCTGTCAATTAAAATTGCGTTAATGGTATCCTTTCCTTCTTTAAATTTCTTAATCATTTTTCCGTTTTTCCCATTCCATACAAAAACATTGCCGTTTTCATACCTTGCTATTACATAGTCTCCCTTTACATCATAGGCATTTATTGAATACCACTCGTCGTCAACATCCAAAACCTTTTCCCCTTCAAATTTGTGCAATACCTTGCCTGAATTTGCATCAATAATGTTTATTGTGCTTACAATTTTTCCGTATATTAGATTTTTTTTAGAGTTAATCTTAATTGACTCATAGTAATTTTTTACCTTTATGGATTTTTTAAATCTCCCTGTTTTTAAACCAAAAAAATCAATATGTTTATCGTCTGAGACGCAGGCAACTGTTTTCCAGTCAGAGTCTGTATTAAAAGGGTCATAATCATAATTACAGTTAATACATCTTCTATAATTGAGTATAATGTTTCCTTCTTTTAAATCCCACAGTTGAGTCGGTGCTAACCAGCCTAATTTTGTAATCATGTATCCGTCATCCGATACCTTTAAAACACAATCGGAAAGGAAAATAGAACTTAAAATTGTCTGGGGCACAATATCATAGCCTTCTTTTACAGTGTATTCTTTGTAAGGCTTTTTAGAGTGTTTTGCACCTTTTGAGGGATTGATTGCCTTTTGAAGGCAGGATGTAATAAAGAGTATTGCAACAAGCAGGGTAATTGCTTTTTTCATAGACACCCCTGTTTCAATTATAAAAAAATATGTGTTTTATTTCTATGATTTTCAGTTAGGTGAGTTTTGTTTGTCAAACAAGGTTGAAAGCGGTTAGAAGGGTGAAAAGCCATATTAAGCCTGTTAATAACAAACTGAAGAATACCCCTGCACTTGCTGTGTCTTTTGCATACTTTGCAAGGGGGTGAATCTCTTTGCAAGCCAAATCAACGGTATTTTCAACTGCTGTGTTGAACATTTCGGCAATAAAGGGGATAAACAGGGAAGCCTGAAGTATAAATTTATAGTGTATTTTAATGGGCAATAGCCATAGAATTATTGTCATAATGAATGCAAGGAAAACCTCTATTTGAAAAGCCCTTTCCTGTTTTAATGCAGCCCATACCCCTTCAAAAGCATACTTTGAATTTTTGAAAAAATTGTATTTCGGCCTGTTTCTCATTTTCCCCTCTTAAAAAGGCTTAAAAAAGGGGGGAATTATCCCCCCTTCAATTTAATTGAATAATTTTATTTAACTATTGTCAACTCTTTTATTAAGCGCTGTGCATTTGAGAATTTGTCAAGGATAAAGAGTATATACCTTGAATCAACAACAACACTCCTTGTTAAAGCAGGGTTGAAGTAATAGTCTGAAGATATTGATTCAAAGTTCCCGTCAAAGAGTAAGCCTATTATCTCTCCGTCTCCGTTTAATGTCGGGCTTCCTGAGTTTCCGCCGGTTGTATCGTTGTCTGTTAAAAAGTCAAGTGGCACTCCGCCTAATGTTTTGTCGTAGTATTTGCCGAAATCCTTTTTCTCGTAAAGTTCAATAAGTTTTTTCGGGTTTGCGAACGGCTCTTTTCCAGTTTCTTTTTCAATAGCGCCCTTCAATGTTGTGAAAGGCTCATACCATACGGCGTCTCTCGGAGAGTATCCGCATATCTTTCCGTATGTAAACCTTAATGTTGAGTTTGCGTCAGGGTAAAGTTCCTTGCCTGTAAATTTGTTTATAACCTCAATTACCTGAGGCTTAACAACAATTGCTCTGCCGCTTAAACCTTTTAAATTGTCCTGCTTTTCCTTTAATT
>JALWHA010000090.1:0-1267 GCA_027038695.1 Acidobacteriota bacterium | reverse complement strand
GCAAACTGTTTCATAAAGTATTTAAGCATCTTTTTGTCTAATTCAGGGATTAGGTCTTTTTGCATTGTTATAAGCCTTCTTTTAACCCTTGGAAGGTTTCTTTCCATAAATTTCGGGTCTCTATCAAGGTCTTTCTTTGTCTTTTCTTCAGCCCATCTTCCTATTGTTGCCCCTGCGCCAAATGTTGATACAAAGTTTGAGTAGCCCATAATTGTCAGGGTTTTTTCAATTTTGTTAATCTCTTCCACAATTTTGTTCATTTCAGGTATTGCGTTTGAATACTTTGCAAGGCCTTTTTGCGTTTTTATCCATTTTGCAATCTCTTTGTCTCTTTTGTAAAACTTATCAACCACTTTATCTCTTTTAAGCCCCGCCTGAACACCTTCATAGTACTTCTTTGTGTTGTTCAACGCCTTTACCCAAAAGGCAACCTTAATGTTGAATTCAGGGTTTTTCTTTCCCTCTTGTTCCATCATATTGATAATGTCGGTGAAGAGTTTTAGTTTAAGGGGAATGGTCTGGTTTAAAAATAAGTCAATCTGTTTCCCCGTCATATACCTGTCTGTACTTCCGGGAAAGCCTAAAATAAAGGTAAAGTCTCCCTTTTTAAGAGGCTTGAATGCAATCTTGAGAAAGTGTTTCGGGTGGTAAGGCACATTGTCTTTTGAATATGGTGCTGGGTTTCCGTTTTTGTCAACATAAGCCCTTAAGAATGAGAAGTCTCCGTCATGCCTCGGCCATTCAAAGTTGTCAATATCCCCGCCGAATGCACCTATTGACTCTGGCGGAGCGTATACAAGCCTTATGTCTTTAAGCCTTATTTTCTTGAATAGCAAAAACTGTTTCCCCCCGTAAAATGCAACAACTGAAGCCCTTATGTTTTTTTCCTTGCTTTCTGTCTCTTTTTCAATCTTTTTTATTTCGTCTTCAATAGTTTGATACCTTTCTTTGTCGCTCATTTTGTCGTTTAATTTTGACTTAATCCTGTCTGACACATCAACAATGTCAAGTATGATGTCTGCGTAATACCCCGGTGCTGGCAGTTCTTTTTCAAATGAGTCTGCATAAAACCCGTCTTTTATGTAATTGTGTTTTGCACTTGAGTTATACTGAATTGCCCTGTAAGCAACATGGTGGTTTGTGATTATTAGCCCGTCTTTTGATACAAATGAGCCTGTTCCCCCGCCAAGGGATACAACAGCCTTTGAGATGTTGTTCCTAATCTGGTCATAGGTGAGGTTTAGCCCCATTTTTTTCAGTTTTTTGT
>JALWHA010000089.1 GCA_027038695.1 Acidobacteriota bacterium | reverse complement strand
AAGGGAAACCCTTTTTATAATTCCCCCGTTTTTCCCTATAACAACCCCTATTCTCAAAGCAATCACCCTTGTGTTTTTTAAAGAAAAAGCGGCATTTTCCCAGTCAACACAGAGTTTTCCCAGAAAATCATTCTTCAAGTCACTGCAATCTTCACCACATGGCTTGAAATCAGGGTAAACCCCAACTGCTGAAGCGGAAACAAAGCAGTCTAACCTTTTATTTAATTCTTCTATTGCCTTAACAATCTTTTTTGTTAAATCAACCCTGCTTGAATACAACTCTTCTTTGTATTTTTCACTCCACCTTTTAACAATAGGCGCGCCAGCAAGGTTGACAACAATGTCCGCATTTTTCAGTTTATCCTTTAAAATGCTTAAATTCTTAAAATCCTCTCTCCTCAAAGGGATTACTCCATATCCTTTCTCTTTCAAAAAGGGAATCAGGTAAGAAGCGATAAACCCTGTTGAGCCTGAAATTGCAATGTTTTTCATGGTTAAATTATACCAGATTTTAAATTAAGAATTTAATGGCAAAACCTTTTCCTTAAAAAACCCAATCGCCCTTAAATCAGACCAGTAAAGCCCGTCTTCTCTCTTTAAAACAAAGCCTACATGCCCGCCGTATCTGGGATACTCAATTGTTAAATTAGGATTTTTCACATCGGATGGATAGCATTTCCTCCCTAAAAACGGGTCGTCCTTTGCATTTACCAAAAGTGCGGGGATTTTTATGTTTTCAAGGTGTTGGCCCGAACTGCAGGTTTGCCAGTAATGGTTTGCGTCTTTAAAACCGTGCAACGGTGCGGTGTACCTGTCGTCAAAATCCTTGAAAGTTTTTACCTTTTCATAGCCTTCAAGGGATATTATTTCAGGGAAAAGTTTTTGCTTTTCTTCCAATTTTTCTTTAAGCATTCTTAAAAACCTTTTCATAAAAATACTGTTCAAAGGGGAGGAAAGTGTTTCCGAAGAATCCTGTAAATCAAGGGGAACCGAAAAAGCAATTACCCCTTTGATTTCAGGAAGTATGTTTTCGCCCTTTTTGCCTGTATAAAACAAACTTAAATTTCCCCCCATACTAAAGCCAACAAGCACAATATTTTCAAAACCCTTATTTACGGCGTGTTCAATTACGCACTCTAAATCCTCTATCTTGCAACTGTGATACATCTGGGGTTTTTTGTTTATCTCTCCCCCGCACCCTCTAAAATTCCACGCAAGTGCGTTAACCCCTATGCCATTAAAAGCCTTTACCATTCCCTTAACATAAGCCCTATCGGATTTCCCTTCAAGCCCGTGAGAAACAATAACAAGCCAATTTGAGTTAGGGTTTACAACAGACCAATCTAAAAGCAGAAAATCCCCGTCCTTTGTGTCTATCTTTTCCCTTTTGTAAATCACCCCTTCAACCTTTCTAAAGTATGTGGGATAAATTGTATTCCAATACCCGCTTCTGAAAACTAACGGCGGTTTATAGTCCATAATCACCCCTTACCAATTTGTTAATTAAATTTTATCAAACTTTTGTTTATTCGCCGATTTCAGGAATGTCCCGTCATGAAAAAAGTGAACACACTTTAACGGTTAGTATACACATTTTCATGCACCGTGTCAGGTTTTGTCATTCCATGCAATAGATAAGGGCTATCACTGCCGTATAACTTGTGCAACCATGACATATAGATAATTTTCAGATTGAATATAAGATAATACCGCTATTATCCATGCAAAGAGGGGAAAAGAGTTTTATAATAGTTTTGAAAGCGTGTCAGGTAAAAACACTTTTTTAGAGTTTGCCGTCTAACATAATGAAAAGAAAAAGGGAGTTGATATGAAAAAAAGATTGATTTTATTATTATTGCCTCTTTTAAGCTTAAACCTGTTTGCGGGGTTGAGAGACGATTACCGCCATAACTTACAAAAATTAACTGCTAAAGGGAGTGTGGTCGCAACCGAGAAGCAGTTAATAGGGTTTAAAAAGATGGTAAAAAAGACCTATCTCAGCCTTATTGAAAAACATAAAAACGATATGAGTGACGAGGATAAAATCCTTGCGGCGAGAATGTACAATAATATAAGTTCCCCTTCAAAAGCGCTTTTAATTCTAAAAAAGGTTAAGGTTAAAAAAAAGAATGAGAATTATTATTACTGCACTTTAGGACAAACTTATTTTCTTTTAAATAAATTTAAAAAGGCAATAGCTTCTTTTAAAAAGATAAACTATTCTCAACCGAGGGTTGCACTTGATTTCGTGAACGTGGGATTCGGCCTAATAAAAAAAGGCCGTTACAAATTAGCGGAAAGCGTGTTTAAAGATATTGTTAATTCCAATGTAAACAACCTTAATGTCAGGTATTTTGCGTATTTAGGCTTAATGGAGAGTTTTGAGTTGCAAAACAGGGTCAAACAGGGTGAGGCATACTTTAAAGAGTTATTGAAGAAGATAACGGATAAAAATGAAAAGATCCTTGCAGATAACGTGGAGAGCCAATTGGAGTTAATAGGCAAAGAAGCGCCGAAAATAAGCAACATTGTTCTTTCTTTTAACAAAAAAGATATAAAACTTTCTCAAAACAGAGGAAAATACACAGTTGTGTTCTTTTTTTCAGGCAGGTCAAAGGGGAGCATAATGGCCTTGCCTTACATTGACGGTATTTATAAAAAGTATAGAAACCGCCTTGAATTTATCGGAATAAACCTGTTTCCTCAAAAGGTTGACAGGAAAAAGCAGGAAAAATTCTTTACCTGGTTTATCACTCAAAACAAAAAGATCAAGTACCCGGTGGCAATTGTAGGCAATGATAAAACATACAGGGATTACAGGGTTTATACCCTGCCTCATTTCGCTATAATTAATCCCGCCGGTAAAATTGATAAGATTTTTATAGGCTTTCCCAATGAAAACTTCAACCCTCTGCTTTCTTATTTGAAAAAAATAGGGGGGAAAAAGAAATAATAGTTTTGTGGTAAAATCTAAAAGCAAAAAGGAATGTTAGGAGATTGAAATGGCGATAATAGCAGTAGGTTCGGTTGCATATGATTCATTGAAAACCCCTTTCGGGGAAAGAGAAAGGGTTCTTGGAGGTTCGGCTACCCATTTTTCAATGGGAGCGTCTCTTTTTACAAAGGTAAACCTTGTAGGGGTGGTAGGCAATGATTTCAGGGACGAGGATATAGCACTTTTAAAAAACAGGGGGATAAACCTTGAAGGTCTTGTAAAAAAAGAGGGGAAGACTTTTTTCTGGAAAGGGGAGTACGGGGAGAACCTTAACGAAGCGGTTACTCACGATACTCAATTAAATGTTTTTGCCGAGTTTGACCCGGTTATTCCGGAATCCTATATGGACTCAAACATACTATTTTTAGGAAATATCCATCCTTCACTGCAATTAAAGGTTATCAATCAGGTTAAGAACAAGGTTAAGTTTATTGCGGCGGATACTATGAACCTATGGATTAACACCACGCCTGAAGAGTTGAAAGATGTGATTAAAAAGGTTGATCTCATATTTGTAAACGACGGCGAAGCAAGGCTTTTAACGGGAGAAAAGATAGTGGTTAAAGCCGCAAGGAAAATCCTTGAAATGGGACCTGAGTTTGTTTGTATAAAAAGGGGGGAATACGGAGCGTCCCTGTTTTCAAAAAACGATATTGCGCTGCTTCCCGCATTCCCGGTTGAAAAGGTTATTGACCCGACAGGAGCGGGAGATACCTTTGCGTCAGGTTTTTTAGGCTATGTTGACAAGTTCGGAAGTTTCTCTTTTGACACATTCAGGGAAGGCTTGAAGGTCGGGACCGTTGTTTCTTCTTTTCAAATAGAGGATTTCAGCGTTGACAGAATGAAAACCCTGACTTTAACAGAGGTGGAAAACAGGTTAAACTTGTTCAGAAATTACATAAGATAAACGATAGGGGTGGAGGTCTGAGCCTGTTTGACATTAGCAGATTAGACAAAAAACAAAGAAGAGTGTTTTTGTTGAACACATATATGTCGGGATTGGGATTTTTCTACAGCCTTGACTTTGTTTACGGTTTTGCTTTCGGCGTTACCACCGTTGCCATAACCGGTTTGGGATTATTTTTTTTATTGACAAAGCCTTTACTTACCGTTGTTTTATGGGGACTTGCGGGGGTTATCCATTTAGGCGCAATGTATATTTCCACAAAGAGAAGTGTGGATAAAGAATCCGTTACCGCTGCCGTCATTTACGTGTTTCTGGCACTGTGTTATATTGCTTTTTGCTTTAAAGAATTTTTTATTAACCTTTTGCGTATTATGAATTTCAATGTTTAAAAGAAAAGTTTTTCTGTTTGCAAGTTTAGCGATTTTGTTCTCATTCTTTCTGTTTTCTTCGGAAAATCTGGTGATAACCCTTAAGCAGAATATAAACGAATTGGAGCAAAAGTACAACGAGTTAAAGAAACAGGCCAAAACCGTTAGTGACAACATAGAGTTAATTTCAAGAAAGATAGAGATCTTAAAGAAAAAAACAGAATACCTGAAGATTAAAAAAGGTGAGACGGAGCTGGAGATAAAACAACTAAAAAAAGAGATAAATTTATTGGACAAAAAGATAATAAAAATTGAAACATATTTAAAAAACAGGGTAAAGGAATTGTATAAAAAGGGGGATTACACATTGCTTGAGGCTTTGCTTTCCCCCTCAAAAGAAGAGGAGTTTTTGTACCAATTAAATACATTATCTTACCTGAACGAAAAAGACAGAAATGCGCTAAAAACACTGAAAAACTTAACATCCGAAAAAAAAGACAGAGCAACAATGCTTGAATTTGAGAGAAAAAATTTGAAAGAAACCATAGTTAAATTGTCTGATACCCGCAAACAACTTTCTCAAACCCTGATTGAGCAAAAAAAAATGTACAAAAGGCTGAAACGAAAAAAAACTAAATATCTTGCGCTTTTGAAAGAGAGAAACAGATTGCTAAAACTCTTAATGGAATCTTTAACAAAAAAGCCTACCCCTAAAAACCCTTCGGCAATTCCGATGAAGAAATTCAAGGGATTGTTGTCTCTTCCGGTACGAGGCAGGTTAATAGAGAGGTTCGGAACTTACAGGATAGGAAGGTATAGGGCAAGGGTAAAGAGTAACGGGATAACGCTTAAAGTGAGAAAGGGCAGAAAGGTAAAAGCCTTCTACGACGGAGTGGTGGTTTTTGCCGATTGGTATAAAAGTTACGGCAAATTAATAATAATAGACCACGGATTCGGTTATTACACATTTTATGCGCATCTTGACAAAATTTTTGTTAAAATCAATCAGATAGTAGCAAAGGGAGATGTTATAGGGACAACGGGAAATACAGCGTCGTTGCATGGAAATATTTTTCATTTTGAAATCTGGTACAATAAAAAACCTTTAAATCCGTTAAAATGGGTGAAAAAAAGATAGAGGAGAAAAGAATGAAGTCAAAGGTTAAACTAATTGTTTTTGTTTTATTGATAGCGTTTATCAGTGCATTTGCTTTTATCAAGTTTAAAAAGGGAAAAGACGAAGACCCGTACAGGATGTTCGGTATTTTCGGTAAAGTTTACGATATAGTTATCGCAAAGTATGTTGAACCGGTTGATAAGAAAAAGCTGATTTTGGGAGCATACAGAGGCGGAGTGCAAAGTTTAAATGAGGATAACAGTTTTATAACAAAGGATATTATGGCAAAGATAAAAGACAGGTTTAACCTTAAGGGAACCCTCGGAATAGAGGTAACCAAAAGGGGCAATTACGCCCAGGTGGTGTACTCTAATCCCGATAGCGACGCCTTTCAGGCAGGCATAAAGCCGGGAACCATCATCAGAAAGATAAACGGCATGCAGGCGTTCAATATGTCTCTTTACGAGATTGACGCCATGCTTCACGGGAAAATCGGGAACAAAATAGCGGTTGATTTCTACTCTAACGATCTGTCAAAAGACATTGAAAAGCAGTTTGAGTATAAGGAGTACAAACCTGTTGACTTTAAGATTAGCACTATTGATAAATCAAAGGTTTTTCAACTTTTTATGTTCACAGATAAGAGTTTTGAAAACATGAAAAAATACATCAATGAAACCCCTACCCCCATAATTGACATAAGATACTCAAAGGATGCAAACTACGCCGAAATGGTGAATTTTGCAAGTTTTTTCAAAGGGGAACCTGTAACGATACAAAAACACAGCAAGGAAAAAGATTCAGAAATAAAATCAAATATATCAGAATGTTATAAAGGCAAAAAAACAGTTTTTTTCGCAATTTCTTCTTTAACAATGAACGCTGCCGATGTCTTTGCAAACCTGCTTAAAGGTTCTGACAACGTAAAGTTTGTAGGAGGCAGAACGGGGGGAAGCGCATACGATTTTCAAACCTTCAAACTGAACTCCGGCGATTATGTCAATATTGCGGTTACGATGTATAAGCCTTTAGACCTTAAAGGGGTTTTGCCGGATATCAGGAGTTTTATTGACGACGACGAAATTATAGGAGCTATAAACAGATACCTTAAGGAAAAAAAGGAAAATGGCGACAAGAAAAAGGCGGCCTAAGAGAAGAAAAAAGAAAACCGGCATTTTCTCAAGAGTATTTTTGGGAATAATTGCCTTTGTGATAATATCGGTATTTGTCTATTTTTTTGTAACATCTTCACATAAAAAAGGGGATTTGCAAACAGCGATAAAATCTGCTTATCAAAAAACCTTTAATAAAGAAGCGAGGCTAAGCAAAACCTTTGACGACAGGGCAAACCTTGTATACAAAATAAGTGCTCCGAAAAATAAAGTTTCGGTTTTTATCAAGTCTTTAAAGGATAAATTACCTGAAAAATACAAGGTGGAAGAGGTCAAGGCCGACGGGCAGATACTTTTAAAGGTTGACAACGGTAAGGAAGTTGTCAAAGTACTCATTAACTTAAAGCAAAATCAAATAAGGTTTAAAAAGCACAAAAAACCTTCAAAAAAACAGGTTAAGAAAAAGTTTATGTACGAAGAGCCTCTGCCTAAAGAGACACATACCGCAAAAAGGCCGCAAAAGAAGCGTATAAAGATCAAAGGACAGCCTCTATTGGCTATAATAATTGACGATTGCGGGTTAGGGCACATGAAATCATTTGAAAAAGCGTTAACAATCCCCTACCCTATAACCTTTGCCATACTTCCCTTTAGAACATATTCAAAAAAATGCGCTTATCTTGCAAACGGAAAAGGCTATAAGGTTATCCTTCATATGCCTATGGAGCCTATCAGTTATCCTAAAGCGAACCCCGGGCCGGGAGCGATTTTTAAAACAGACAGAAAAAAAGAGATCATCAAAAAATTAAATAACGCTTTTGCGAATATCGCTTTTGCAGAGGGGTTTAACAACCATATGGGTTCGGCTGTTACCCAGTCCCGCTTTGCCGTAAGGGTTATTCTCTCTTATGCGTCAAAGCATAAAAAATTCTTTATTGACTCAAGAACGACCCCGAAAAGTGTGGTTATTGAAGAGGCAAAAAAATTAGGTTTTAAGGTTATGTCAAGGGATGTTTTTTTAGATAATCAAATTGACCCGTCGCACATAACAAAACAGTTAAAAGAGGCGGTGAAAAAGGCTTACGAACACGGTTACGCAATCGCCATAGGCCATAATTACCCTGAAACCGTAAAAGTGCTTGCCAGAGAGATGCCTAAACTTGATAAAAAGGTTAATTTTATCTTTGTAGAGGATCTGTACTATGGAAGATATTAATAAGTTTAAACATATACTTGAAAATACAAACATAGGAATTTTGGAAACTGACCTGAAAGGCAAGATATCTTACATTAACAAAAAAGCAAAAGAGATGGTTGAGATTGAAGGGGATAAAAATTATGTTTGGGAGATTCTTAAAAACGGAAAAGAGGAATTTGAAAAAATAGTAAATTTAATTGAAAAAACCGAAAACGGCATAGATAGTTACGAGACCGAGATTTTGGGGAAAAACAACAAAAACATATGGGTTGACATTAGTGTATCCCCTTTTTTAAACAATGAGATCAAGGGTTTTCTGATATTTTTTAAAGACGTAACCAGGAAAAAGGTGCTTGAAAAAAAGGCAAAAGAAACAACTTTATACTTAAAAAACATTTTGAACGATTCCGCAGACGCAATAATGGGAATTACTCTTGAGAACAAGATCTTTCTCTGGAACAGAGGGGCGGAAGAGATATACGGTTACAATGAAAAAGAAGCCATAGGAAAACACATTGATATGCTTTTGCCGGACAAACAGAGAGAAGAAGGGGAGTCCGAAAAGATAATCAAAGAGGCTTTGAAAAAGGGTTTCTTAAAGAATTACATTACAGAAAGAAAAAGAAAGGACGGCAGGATAATTAAGGTAAATATAACAAGAACCGCCATAAGGGACGTTAACGGCAGGATATTCGGCTTTTCGGCAATTGTAAGGGATATAACCGAACAGGAGAAGTTGCAGCAAAAATTAATTCAATCGGAACGCCTTTCAATTGTAGGCAAGATGGCTTCCCAGGTGGCGCACGAGATTAGAAATCCCCTCGCCTCTATTTCCCTGAACCTTGAATTGCTTGAGGAAGAGATTGAGGACATAGGGCTTCCTTCCCCGAAACAGATTGAATTAACCTACCTTATTAAAACTATTAATTCCGAGGTCTCTCACATAAACAACATTACCGATGATTACCTTTCTTTTGTAAGGATGCCTGTGCTGAAAAAAACGAAGGAAAATTTAAACAAAGTAGTAGAAGATATACATAACTCATTGAAAAATTTGTTGTTAACCGCAAGAATTGACTTTATCCACCACAAAAACAGGTTGCCTCAAATCCCTCTTGATTACAACCAAACGCGAAGGGCTATCTTAAATATAGTCAAAAATGCTATTGAGGCTATAGGAAATGACGGTAAAATTGAGGTTTTTTCAAGGATTTACAAAGACAAAGGTATGCTTTGCCTCTATGTTAAAGATTCAGGCTGCGGAATTCCCGAAGAGAAATTGGAAAAGATATTTGAGCCTTTTTACACTACAAAGATGACGGGAAGCGGTTTGGGAATGCATATTGCATATCAAATAATGAAAGAGCACGGAGGGGAGATCAGAATAACCTCTACAGAGGGCAAAGGGACTACCGTAGCGCTCTGTTTCCCTGCGGAGGGTTAAATGTTGACGTTTTTAAGTATTAAAAACCTAGCCGTTGCCGACGATGTTTCCCTTGAAATACCGGAAGGTTTTACTGTTTTAACCGGGGAAACCGGTGCAGGAAAGTCAATAATCGTTGACGCAATATCCCTTTTATCCGGAGCGAGGGCATACAGGGAACTGATTAGAACGGGGGAAGAAAAGGCCATAGTTGAGGGTGTATTTGAAAACCTTCCGCAAGAAACTATAAAATTGTTAAAAAAAATGGAGATAGACGTTGAAGATTGTTTAACCGTTAGAAGGGTGATCCTGAAAAACGGAAAGAATAGAACGTTTTTAAATGAAAGGCTGACAACCTTAAACCAATTGGAGCAGATAGGGAGAACATTGGTTGAAATTCACTCTCAAAACGATCAGATTCAATTGTTAAATACCGAAAACCACCTTAATTACCTTGATAAATTCGGCAAACACGCGGACCTCCTTGAAACTCTTAAAAAGCAATACCTGAGAGTCGTTGAAGAAAAGGAAAAATTGAGGAAACTTTCATTAAGTGAAAGGGAGAAAAATCAGAAAATTGATATTCTAAAGTTTCAGATAAACGAGATCAAGGAACTTGACCTAAAAGAGAATGAAATAGAAGAATTGCTTGAAAAGAAAAGGTTTTTAAAGAACATTGAAAAGGTAAAAGAGGGGGTTAGGGAGGCAAACGAGGTAATCAACGGGGAGATCTCCCTTTTTGAAACGGTTACTAAACTTAACCGGGCAATAGAGAGCCTCTCGGATTTTAAGCCGGGATTTAGAACCTATTTAAAAGAGATTGAAAACTTTTTGCAGAATTTAAAAGAGATAGATATAGAATTAGGGGATATGTCATATTCTCTTGAAAGCGGGGATATCTCTCTTGACGAGATAGAAAACCGTCTTTATCAAATTGAAAAAATACAGAAAAAGTACGGGTCAACCTATAAGGAAATTACCGATTTTTTGCAAAAGGCGGAAGAGGAATTATTTCTTCTTGAACAACTTGACTTCAAGTTGAGGGAGCAGAAACAAAAGGTTATAACAGAAACAAAACAATATTTAAAATATGCTTCTGCATTAAGCAAAAAGAGAAAGTTAACGGCAGAGAAGTTTGAAAAACAACTTGTTAAGGAGTTAAAACAATTGGCTATGGAAAACGTAACAATTAACTTTAACATAGATACATTGAAACTGCCTGAACAAGAGGAGGACGTTTTAGAATTCCCCGTTTCTCCTAACGGGATAGACAACGGCGAGATATATATATCCCCTAACGTGGGAGAAGAACCGAAACCGCTCACAAAGATTGCCTCGGGTGGGGAACTTTCCAGGGTAATGCTTGCAATAAAGGTTTTGACCGAAAACAATCCGGGTAAATTAACCGTTTTTGACGAAATTGATACCGGAATAGGGGGAGAAACAGCGTTTTACATCGGGCAGAAGCTAAAAAAACTCTCCGAAAAAAGGCAGGTTCTATGCGTTACTCATTTAGCTCAAATAGCATCAAAAGCCGATAATCATTTTTATATTGAAAAGATTGTATTTGAAGGCAGAACGAAAACAATGGTAAAATTATTAAATAAGGAAGGTAGAATAAAGGAAATAGCCAGGATGTTGGGAGGCGATAAGTTTTCCGAAACATCTTTAAACCATGCAAAAGAACTCTTAGGGGGAATAGATGAGTAAAACTTTAGGTGTTTTCATAATAATATTGTTAATAATTTTAATACCCTTTGCCTATTTTTCTTTCAAACCGGTAAAGGTAGGCGAGGTGGGAGTAAAAACCAGGTTGCTTCCAATAACAGGAGGGAGGGGAATAAGCAACAAAACGCTAAAAACGGGGCTTTACCTTGTAATACCCTTTGCCGAAAAATTGGATCTCTTTAACGCCAGAATTCAAAAACTTGACTTTGTTGCTCCTCAAAATATGAAGAGAAAGAAAAACAGCCAGAATATATATGTTCAAACCAGTGACGGAACCTTTGTCTACGTTGACGCCACTTTGCTGTTCAAAGTTGATGAAAACAACGCTTACAAATTGCTTGCGACATTGGGACACAATTACATTGATAAAAAAGTCAGGCCTGAGTTTGTAAGTGTGTTAAAGGCAAAATTAGGGGAATTGAAGGCAGAAGACTTTTTTAACCCTGAGGTTAGAGAGGCAAAGGTAAAAGAGGCATTAGAGGAATTAAATAAACGGCTTGAAGAAAACGGCATTCAGGCGGTAAACATACTTGTGAGGGACTACTTTTACTCAGAAGATTATGAAAACGCTATTAGAGAGAAAAAAATAGCGGACCAGATCAAGCTTTTAAACAAAGTAAAAACAATTGCCGCCCAGAAGTACGCTGAATTGAAAAAAACAGAGGCTTACGGAGACGCATTGGCAAACATTGAACTTGAAAAAGGAAATGCTGACGCAAAAAAGATTGAAGCGGACGCCGATAATTACCTGAAGTTAAAACAGGCTGAGGCGAAAAAAGTTATTGAAACCGCAAAAGCAAAGGGAGACGCTTTAATTCAAAAAGCCTTTGCGGGACAGGGGGGCAAAAACATAGTGGGGCTTAAAATGGCCGAAGTTCTTAAGGGATTGGACAGGATTATAATTCAGTCAGGCGGAAAAAACGGAGTAAACCCCTTAGACGTAAACTCCTTACTTAAACTTAGCGGGGTGAAAAAATGAGAAAAGCGATCTGGTTAATAATAGTACTTGCGTTTCTCGGCTTATATTTTTACGGTTGTTCGGTGTATGTGGGCACTGACGAGGTTGGAGTTAAGATAGTTTACCTGAACCCTTTCGGCCAGACAGGGGTTGTTGCAAAAGAATACGGGACGGGGTATCATTTCTTTTTCCCGCCCTTTACCGGCTTTACCAGGGTTAAAAAGGTAGAGCAAAGGCTTGATATGGAAGCGCATAAAAAGAATAAAGATGAATGGATAGGCAACGATTTGAAATTGAAAACAGCCGGGGGAAACGACGTTTGGGTTGATTTGATCGTGACCTGGAAGATTATTCCCGGGAAGGCTTACCTTTGCGTTAAGGAAGTAGGAGAAAATACTTCAAAGATACAGACAAATATTATAAAACCGGTAACAAGAGCGGCTTTAAGGTTTTATTTAGGCAAACTGACAAGTGAAGAGTTTTACGAAGCAAAGAAAAGGGAAAAAGCGGTAGAAGAAACAAAAAAGTACTTGAATAAGAAACTTGCAAAGTTAGGGTTAAAAGTTACCGATATACTTTTAAAAGATTATAGGTTTAACGAAAGGTATCAAAACGCAATTGAGCAGAGAAAGGTTTATGAGCAAAAAACCCTTGAATACATAGCGTTAACAAAAGCGGCTGCTGAGGATGCAAAAAGAAAACAGTTTGAGGCAAAGGCAGAGGCAAACAAGGTTGTTGAAAAAGCCAAAGGGGAATTAGAACAGGCAAAACTAAAGGGAGACGCAATACTATATGCAGCAAACAAAAATGCCGAGGCATTATTTCAATTAAAAAAGGCCGAGGCTTCAGCTTTAACCGAATTAAACAAAGCCTTAAGCGGAAACGGGGGGGCAAATTTAGTCGCCGCAAGGCTTGTTGAGAGTTTAAAAGGCAAGAAAATTACCATAATCCCGGTATCGGATAACGGTACTGTTTCTTTTGTTGACATAAACTCCCTTCTTTCAAACCTTGCCGCTTCAAAGATAATCAAAAAAGTTGAAGAGGAAAAGGCGGCTGAAAATAAGGGAGAAAACAGGGAAATTGTCAAAGAAAAAGAGCAAGCCGAAGCAAAGCATGATACAGATAGACAAAACGAATCAAACGGGGAGAGTACAAAGTAATGTGTGTTATAGCGGTATATCCCGGTTCTTTTGACCCTATAACTTACGGACACATAGATATAATTGAAAGAGGTTCAAAACTCTTTGACAAGGTGGTTGTGGCAATTTTGATTAACCCTAACAAGAAACCTCTTTTCACCGTTGAGGAAAGATTGGAGATGATTCGCAACTCTTTGGGACATTTGCCTGAAGAAAAGATTGAGATATCAAGTTTTTCCGGATTGCTTGTTGATTATGTTAAAAAGATAAACGCAAAAGCGATTTTGAGAGGCATAAGGGCTATTTCGGATTTTGAATACGAATTTCAGATGGCTTTAACCAATAGAAGGCTTTTGAAAAAAGTTGATACCGTATTTATGATGCCGGACGAAAGATACTCTTATCTCTCTGCAAACCTTGTAAGGGAAATCGCCTCTTTCGGCGGGGATATTTCCCATTTCGTACCGCCTCATGTTGAAAAAAAATTAAAAGAAAAATTCAAAAAAGGGGAATAGAATGTTAGACATAATTGCAATGGCAAAACACTCGGGGCTTGTTTCAAGGCTTGTAATACTCGTCCTTTTAATACTTTCAATAGGCTCGTGGAAGATTATAATCCAGAAAATTTTGCAATTTAAAAAAGCAAGGCAGCAATCTAAAGCATTTCTAAAGATTTTCCGAACATCAAACAAATTTAACGAAATAAGGGAAGCCTGCAAGCCTTTTATCTACAGCCCGCAGGCAGGGTTATTTATAGCAGGCTTTTCAGAATTATCCTTTCAATTAAAAAACCAATCTACCATTGCGGGGAAGCCTAAAATAAAAAGCCTTGACTCAATTGCAAGGGTGCTTGACAGGGCAAAGATTGTAGAGGTGGGAAGGTTTGAAAAATCTTTAAACTTTCTCGCAACAACGGCTGCCGCAGCACCGTTTGTAGGGCTTTTCGGCACAGTGTGGGGGATTATAGACGCATTTCAGGCAATAGGAATCCACCAGAGCGCTTCTTTGGTTGCCGTAGCACCTGGAATTTCAGAAGCGTTAATAACAACTGCTGCTGGCTTAATTGTTGCTATTCCCGCATTGTGGGGATACAACCATTTTGTTAACCAGATAAAAGACATATCGGCAGAAATTGAAGACTTTACCCTTGAATTTTTAGGCATTGTTGAGAGGAATTTTTCATAATGGGCGGAACACCTGACAGTAATAAGGGAAGACAACTTGCGGAAATCAATGTTACCCCGCTTGTTGATGTGGTGCTTGTGCTTTTGATTATATTTATGGTTGCGGCGCCTATGATGAAAAGCGGAATTGACATTAATCTTCCAAAGACAACTGCGGGAAAACCGATTGAAGAAAACAAACTTGTTATAACATTAAATAAAAACGGTGAGATTTTCATAGACAATAAACAGATACATCCCGGTATTTTTGAAGAAAAAATAAAAAAAATTGCAAAGATAAAAAACGAGGTGTTTTTACAGGCTGACGAATCTATTCCATATGGAAAGGTAATTCGTTTAATTGGGCTACTTAAAAAAAACGGAATTGAAAATGTTTCATTAGTGGTCAACCCGGTAGAAGACGAAAATGGCAAAACTGGCAATTAACATACTTATTGAAAAAAGAAAAAACATAGAAAAAGACTCTAAAGTATTTTCAATAATTTCCTTTCTTTTTCACGCATTAATTATTACCCTTCTTTTTCTTTACGCAGGCTATTCAAGGTACAAAATTGCCACAAAGCCCAAAGTGTACAGGGTTTCAATAGCAACCCTTCCATCTTTGTCAACCTCAAACACCCAGCACCCAAAACCCAAAACCCAGAACCTAAAACCTAACACCCAACACCCAGTACCCAGAACCCACAACCCAAAACCTAAACCCAGAGCAGCAGGCATAAACACAAAAACCAAACACCAAAAACCCAAAACCCAACACCCAAAGCCCAAAACCCACAACCCAGCACCTAAAACCCAATACCCAACACCCAATACCCAGAACCCAACACCCGGCACACTAAAAAAAGGGTTTTCCACTTCAGCCTCATCAATAATGGATTTAGACACAACAAGTTTTGACTACGCCTATTACCTTGCAATAGTAAGGGATAAAATAGGCAATAACTGGGTAAGGACTTACACGGGAAGGGGGAAGGTTAAAATCTACTTTAAAATAATGAAAAACGGGGAAATTAGAGACGCAAAAGTTGAAATTTCAAGCGGCAATGAAGGGCTTGACAGGCTGGCTCTTGATGCT
>JALWHA010000088.1:1171-1557 GCA_027038695.1 Acidobacteriota bacterium | reverse complement strand
CCTCAAAACTCTCTAAAAACTCAAACCTTATAGTAAACCCAACAAACGACGAATGGTTTTTAAGCAATAAGGCCAAGATGCTTCACTTTGCGCAGACAAGGCTGAAAGCGGTTGAAAACAACAGATACTTAATTACTGCAACAAACAACGGATACACTGCAATTGTCAACCCTGACGGCAAAATTGTAAAAGATTTAAGGATTGACAGAGAAGGATATTTGTCGGCAAAAATCCCTCTTTTAAAAGGGGAAACAATATTTCAAAAGATAGCCGGTTTTCTGCCTTATATTTTCGTATTAACTTTTTTACTTCTATTCTTCTTAATGGGGAAAAATGAAAAAAGCAGTAATAGTTGAGGCAAAAACACCAAATACGGATACAATTAC
>JALWHA010000088.1:0-1161 GCA_027038695.1 Acidobacteriota bacterium | reverse complement strand
TACCTTTAAACTTCACCTTGACGAATTGGAAAGGCTTTTAAACTCCCTCAACATTGAAGTTGAAAAAAGGCTAATTCAAAACAGGCACAAAATCCACCCTGCAACCTATGTCGGGGAAGGATTTCTCTCAAGGATTGAAACTGAAGGGATAGATTACATTGCATTTGACAACAAACTCTCACCCTCTCAAAAGAGAAATATAAAGGATTTAACAGGCTTAACCCCCATTGACAGGGAAGATATAATACTTCAAATCTTCAAAAACCACGCAAAGACAAAAGAGGCAAAGATTCAGGTTGAACTTGCAGAATTAAAGACAATTCTCTCTTCATTAAAGGGAAGAAAGACAAACCTTGCGCAGCAGGTGGGGGCAATAGGCGTCAAAGGGGGCAAGGGAGAAAAACAGATTGAACTTGACAGGAGAAAAATCCAAAAGAGAATATCCTTTTTAAACAGGGAGTTGAAAAAGATTGAGTCAAGAAAGGAAAACTTGCTTAAATCAAGGAAAAATGTTTTCAGCATATCAATTGCAGGATACACAAATGCAGGCAAATCAACACTGTTAAATGCATTGACAAAGGCTGATGTAAACGCAAAGGACAAACTGTTTATGACACTTGACACCACAACGAGAAAACTTCATTTATATGAGAACAGATACGCCGTAATTTCAGACACAGTGG
Source organism: Acidobacteriota bacterium (assembly GCA_027038695.1). GTDB lineage: Bacteria > Acidobacteriota > Holophagae > Thermotomaculales > Thermotomaculaceae > Thermotomaculum. The sequence continues at coordinate 478 of JALWHA010000088.1, read as the reverse complement.
GGTTTATCAGAAAGTTGCCCCACCACCTTGTCGCCTCTTTTAAGTCAACCTTTGCGGTAATAACCTATTCAAACCTGATTATTCAACTTGTTGACATAACCTCAAACAACTTTGAAGAAGAGATAGAGGTTGTTCACAGGGAGTTGCAAAAAGACTGCGAAAAAATCCCAAAACTGCTTGTATTCAATAAAATAGACTTAACAAACAAGTTTCATTTAAACAGGGTAAAGGCACTCTTCCCTCACGCAATCTTCATATCCGCAAAGGAAAAGATAAATTTAGAGGAATTAAGAGAAACAATCCTCACCCATTACAAAAAATGGGAGAAATTAAAAAACAATAGGTAAAAGCGTATTTAACCAATGTTTGTATATACTTTTGTCCAAAAATACCTTATACTTAATCCGTTTGAGAAAAATTAGGAGATTTTATGGAAAGATTAGAAAAATTCAGACAACTGGGCTTAAGCGAAAACACA
>JALWHA010000087.1 GCA_027038695.1 Acidobacteriota bacterium | reverse complement strand
CTGTTTTCAAGGGTTACGGGCTTTTAAACTCCCTTTCAAGGGTAAACGGTATGGATGCCATTACAATTACCGTTAACAAAAACAACGACGCAAATGCGGTCAATGTATCGGAGAAGGTGCACAAAAAGTTAAAAGAGTTGAAGTCCCGCTTTCCCTTTTTAAGGTTTAAGATTATTGAGGATACGGGAAGGGATATAAAAAGGGAGATTGAAAAGTTAGGGGTAAAGGCATTTTACATCTTTCTATGCGTTCTTGTCAGTTTGATTGTGTTTTTGTTTTCTTTGAGAATCCCCCTTGTTGTAATCCTCTCAATTATTTTGTCTTCCATAATAACCATTGATTTTTTCTTTCTATTCAAAATGTCGGTTAACCTTATTACTTTGACAGGGCTTGCTTTAGGCTTCGGAATGATTGTTGACAATTCAATTGTGGTAAGTGAAGGCATAAGGGATTTGTTGCTTGAGGGGGTTGAAAGAAAAGAGGCTGTTTTAAGGGGAAGCAAATCAGTATTCGGCAGCGTGTTTGCATCAACCTTTACCACAATAGGGGCATTCTTCTCATTTGTTTTTATATCTGGAAGAATGGCAGACTATTACCTTCCCCTTGTTTACTCTGTTGTCATTTCCCTTCTCTCTTCAATGGCTATAGCGTTTAGCGTAATTCCCCTGTTTTTCTATTACACAAATATTGGAAGCAAAAAGAAACTGTTAATATCCTTTGATTTTCTTGAAAAGCCTCTCTTTTTTATCTCAAAGGCTTACCTTGTTGTTATCCTGCTGTTTGTTTTTATCTTCAATTATTCATACTCGGGGTTTAAAAGGGATGTTGTGACGGGAAGGTTCGGCTGGCAGGTTGAGAACAATTCTGTTTATTTATATGTGAGAATGCCGGGAGAGGCTGACATTTCAACCATAGTGGACATTTTAACACCTGTGGAGAGAGAGGTTTTAAAAAGCAGGGCTGTCAAGGAAGAAGTTTTGACTGTTCACAAAAGGGGCGCCTATATGATTGTAAAATTTAAAGATAAATACAAAGACACCTTTGTTCCACTTCAACTTAAAAACAAGATAATAGCGCTTGTTTCCCCCCTTGCGGGGATTACTGTGTCTGTTTCAGGCATTGACGACAAGAGTTATTACTCTTCCCCGGGAGGTATAGGCGGGTATTACAGTTCAAGAATATCAATAAGCGGGTATGTTTACGACAAGGTGAAAGAGATAGCAGGCTATGTTAAAAAACTTGTGTTGAAAAAATCCAGAAGGGTGAGGAGTGCGGTTATCTCATTTGACAGAAGGTTCTGGTTTTCAGGCAATGCAAAAGAGTATGTAATTTCGTTTAACAAAGAGTTTATCACAAAGCACGGCATTGATTTGCAGGATTTGATTTCCTATATCTCCGCCAATTTAATGACAGATTACACATTGAGGGTGAAGTATAAAGGAGACCAGAAGGGTCTTGAAGTTAGGTTTTACGGAAACGATGTTTTTACAAAACAGAGGCTTTACAACCTTACATACAAAACAAAAAGCGGTTTTTTCAAGTTGAAACAGTTGATAAAGATTGAGGAAAGGAAGATGGGCACTCCCATTGTTAAGGAAAACCAGAGGTATAAGGCAACGGTAATGTGGAATTACATAGGCTCGTTTAAGGGTGCTGAAAGGTATAAAAAGAAGATATTTAACCGGATTGAACTGCCTGCTGGATACACAAAAAAGATGGAAGACAACTTTATGAGTGAAAGAGAGAAAAAGATGCTTTACAAAGGGTATTTAATAACGGTTTTTGTTATTTTCCTTATACTTGCGGCATACTTTGAGTCTTTTTATTACCCATTTCTCGTAATGCTTTCCGTTCCATTCTCCCTTGTGGGGGTTTTCCTGATATTCTGGAAGGGGGGATACGGCTTTGATTCCTCGGCATTTATAGGGCTTATACTCCTTTTCGGAATAGTGGTAAACGATGCCATTTTGTATGTTGATTTATACAGGCAGACAGGGTGTATATCCCCTGAAATCTCTTCTGTAAAGAGGGTAAGGGCAATGCTTTTAACCACATTAACCACAGTTGCGGGAATGCTTCCTTTGATTTTAGGGAAACAGGGCTCATTGCAGAATCAGGATATCTGGAAGTCTCTTGGAATTGCAACCGTCGGCGGGCTTATTGCCTCAACCTTATTTACCATATTCTTCCTTCCCTCATTTATTAAAGCAGGCGAAAATATAAAATCCTTTTTTGAGATTATAGGCAAAGGTATAGCAACCGGGGTTAGACGGGGAGAAAACACAAAAAATTTTAAATAAGGATTAGGTATGCTAAAGGGGATTAAAAATGATTAAAGTTAAAAATATTTTTAATGTTTTTGTAATCCTGATTTTTGTTTTTTCTCTATCCTGTGCGACAAAAAAAGGGAGTAATAAAAAACAAAAGCAATACGGTAATTTTAAAATTATTCTATCAGACCAAAGCGACGATTTTATCCCCTTGAGGAAACTTGATTATGCGCCTTCAGAAAATACAATTTATGGTTTGTATCGTGGAATGCAGAGGGATATGCACTATTTTTACTATAAACTGCCGTTGGTTAAGCCTTATTCAATAGAAATTTTTGGGAGTAAGGGGCAGGGGCCTGAAAACTTTAAATACGGGTTAAGTGCAATCAGGTTTTTTAATCCCTTTGTTATTATTGGGGAAGGAAACATAATTAAAGTATTTGATAGTAAAGGAAAGTTTGTTAGCACCTATGATAACCTTCCCTTTTATCCCGATGACTTTGTTTTTAAAGATGAGAAGTTTTCGGTAGTTGTGGAAACTATAATAAAGATGGTTAAGGATGATTTTAAGGTTTTTTTAAAATACCATGTGGGAAATAGAAAGATTGAGGATGCAATAGTTTTCTCAGAGATAAAAAAGGCGTTTGAAGAAAAAGGCTTGAATTTAGCTAAAATTAGTGGTAAGTACACCTCTCTAAAGGGAAGGGTAATAAATCCTGATATTGCTGTTTTGACAATTCCTGACACAAACAGGTTTAATAGAAACGCTTTTTTGATAATGAACCTGAAAAACCATAATTTGAAAATGGTCAAGGCTAAACCCTATTACAAATGTTCAACATTTAAGGGCCCTTTTCGCTCTGCGGTTAATGATAAAGTGTTTTTTGTGGTTGAGCAACAAACCCTTATACCTCTTGATAAATCTATCAAGATGTCTGAAGAAGAAAACACTAAAATAATCAAGAGTTTTGATGAAAAAGGTGGATATGTGCTCAAGTTTTGCATACATAAGTTTGATATTAATGGGAATGAGATTGCCACCTATCCTTTTAACTTGAATGAAGAAAACTTACGCACTATCTTTTTTAAAGAGGCACTTGAAATAAAGCCTGAAACATTTGTTTTGTGTTTGAGGTTTAATTACAAAAAAGGCTATAAAGACTTGCTTGCTATCTGGCATTGCAGGTAAAATAATGATATTTTAAGAGATAAAAGAAGGTGGGGATTGTATGAGAAAGAATGTTTTTCTTCTTGTTTTTCTTAGCCTTTTTGCAACAACTTTTTTGATGGCAGGGGAGATACACATTAAAAAGTGTATTCCTTTGAAACCAGATAAGGTTATAAACCTGAAAATTACTGATGATTTATTGAATGACCCAAGGTCTTATTTTTATTACAACAAATATAAAAACACTTTCTTTTATGCAGGCAGGGGAAAGTTTATTGTTGTTTCTCAAGACGGTGTTGTTCGGAAAAAATACTTTGTAAAAAACGCTCAGGCGCCAGGCGGTTTTGAATCAGTTTTGGGTATGCAGTTTTACCCTGATTGCTTTCTGATTTTTGATTATTGCAAGGTGGTAAAGTTTAACTATTCATATAGGTTTATCTCAAATATTGTGAATGGAATGTGCTATGGAATGGGGTTTAAATGGGTTTCCAGAGATGGGAAAAAGATGATTTTTTACACCAATAGTTTGGGTTTTGGGTTGGTAAAAAACGGAAAGTTGGTTAGAAAAAATACTAAATTGAAATTAACAAGTTCTCTCAAAGACTCAAGTATGATGAATTTTTTCAAAGAGTATAAATGCGTTTATGATGGGTATGAAAGTTGCTTATATGCGGCTGAGATGGGAAGGTATATTGTATATAAATTAAACCCAGATAATTTAGAGATTTTACAAAAAGTGCAAGTATTTCCCTCTAATTTTAAAATGGCTGACGATAAAAAGCAGGGTACATACCATTTTATGGGAGCGGAAGAGTATTATAGATTGTTAAACGGTATATGCGAGGTTGAAAACATCTCTTACGATAAAGACTTTATTTATGTGAGATGGGGCGAGAGGATTGGCCATCAAAGTTTTGTTGACGTTTTTAGAAAAAGGGATTTTTCTTTTGTTGTTGAATATAAACTTGAAAAAACGCATAAAGACAACAACCGCTTTGCCGCTTTTTCAGATGGAGACGGGGTGTTGTTTGTTGACGATTTAATTGAAAGTGACGAAAGCGGGTCTTCAGATAAGAGGTTTATCAGGGTCTATAATTTGAGAAAAAGAGTTTTAAAGTTTGTTAAATAAGAACCTTATTGATTAGAAGTTTTGGAGTATGTGACCCCCTTTTTTTGTTTTTAATTTTAAAATTTTTGCTATAGTTTTTTATATGAGAAGGGTTTTTGTCGTTGATGACGAAGATGGGATTTTAACTCTAATTAAAGTTAACCTGGAAAAAGAGGGGTTTTCTGTAAGGTGTTTTGAAGAGGGGAATTCCCTTTTTGAGCAGTTAAAGGAAGATATCCCAGATTTGATTATCCTTGATGTTATGCTTCCCGGGCTTAACGGTTTTCAAATCTTAAAAATTTTAAGGGAAAGTGAGGATTACAAAGACATACCGATTATTATGCTTACCGCAAGGGGAGACGAAAACGACAGGGTTTACGGGCTTGAGACAGGTGCGGACGATTATATAACGAAGCCTTTTTCTGTGAGGGAATTGGTTGCAAGGGTTAAGGCTGTTTTAAAGAGGGCAGGCAAGGATAATGGCAAGGATGTTTTAAAGTACAAAGACGAGATATTGATAAACCTTGACACTCACGATGTTTTTTTAAAGGGTAAAAAGATAGAGTTAACCTTAACAGAGTTTAACCTTTTAAAACTCTTTCTGAAAAACCCAAACAAGGTTTTTTCAAGGGGAAAGATTTTAGATAAGGCATGGGAAGAAAAGTATGTTAGCGAAAGGACTGTTGATGTTCATTTGAAGCATTTAAGGGATAAATTGGGTGATTTGGGCAAAAAGATCGTTAATGTCAGGGGGGTAGGATATAAGTTTGAAGGATAGCAGACTGTTTAAAAAACTGGTTGTTTTTGTCGGTAGCCTGCTCTTTTCCCTTTCTATTCTCTCAATCTTCGTAAGTTATGCCGTTTTTAAGAATATTTACATTAAAATCCTTGTTAATGACTTAAAAAATGATATCTCTCTCTACTCAAAAGATGTAATAGTTTTTTTAAAAAATAGGGATTATCAAAGCCTTGACAGAGAGGTTAAACTATTAGGCAAAGATACAGGTTTGAGAATTACGGTTATCCTTCCTGACGGTAAAGTTGTGGCAGACTCAAACTATGAGCCTTCAAAGATGGAGAACCACAAAAACAGGCCTGAGGTGATAGACAGTTTAAGTAAGGGCTTCGGGTATTCAATAAGACTTAGCCATACATTGAATAAAAAACTGCTTTATGCCGCTTCTCCGTTAATTTCAAACGGCAGGATAATCGGATTTTTAAGGATCAGTACATTTTTAACCGAGGTGGAAACTACCTTAAAAAGGTTTTCAAATACCATTGTTGCAATTTCCCTTACCCTGTTTTTGCTTTCTGTTTTTATTCTTTTCTTTTATTTTAAGAAGGTGTTTTCTCCCCTTGAAGGCTTGATGGGGGCAATAACAGAGGTGAAAAATGGAAATTTGAATGTTGAAATTTCAATAAATTCAGACGATGAGTTTGCATATATTTCAAGGGGATTCAACGAGATGGTTTCAGAGTTGAGAAGGGATATCTCCTTAATTGAGAAGGAAAAGGTGAAACTTGAAACCCTGATGAACGCATTAACCGAGGCTGTTGTCCTTGTTGAAGGGGATGGAAGGATAACCTTTTTCAACAAAAAATTTGCCGATTTGTTTAGCCTTAATAATTTAAGCAACAGGTTTTTGTGGGAGGTTGTCAGGGACAATGACTTCATTGATTTTGTTGAGAAAGTTTTAAAGGATAATTTTAAGGAGAGGTTTAAACTTACTCATAATGGTTCAGTATTTGAGGTTTCGGTAATAGATATTGAATCTACTGGAGAAAAACTATTTATATTCTATGACTTAACGGAAAAGATAAGGTTGCGGAAGGTAAAAAAAGACTTTGTGGTTAACGCTACCCATGAGTTGAAAACACCTATAACAATTGTAAAGGGGTTTATTGAAACAATGAGAAACGACGGGGTTGATTCCCCTTACCTCCCTTTAATTGAATCCAATGTTGAAAGGATGGTCAGGCTTATAGACGATATGCTTCTCTTATCAAACCTTGAAGATACTCACGAAAAGAAACTGGAAAAAAAGAGGGAGAATATTTGCGAGATTATTGAAACAGTAATAACTCTTTTTAGAAAAAAGGCTGCAAATAAAGACATAGAATTAAGGTTTTTATGTGAAGAAGGTTTAACATATGAGGTGGACAGGTTTTCCTTTGAGCAGTTGCTTATTAACCTGATTGATAATGCTATCCGTTACACTGAAAGAGGCTTTGTTGAGGTTAACGCTAAAGTGAAAGACGACAGGCTCTTTGTTTCGGTAAAAGACACAGGGATTGGAATACCTTCCGATAAAATTGACAGAGTTTTTGAGCGATTTTATGTCGTTGACAAGTCCCGTTCAAAGAAAACTGGGGGCACAGGCCTTGGGCTTTCAATTGTAAAGCATATTGTTGAAATGTATTCAGGTGAGATAAGGGTAAAAAGCGAACCAAACAGAGGCACTGTTTTTGAAATTTACCTTCCTTAAATCTTAACTATTTCTTAACAAAACCGTAATTTTCCCTTAACAATTTTATTCCACAATGTAAACGATTAATTTTATGGAGGTTTTGATGAAGAAGATTTTCTTACCTGTCATTGTGTTCTTTACTTTTTGTTCCCTTTATGCGCAATCCCTTCCTTCATGGATAACAAACACTAAGTTTAAAGGCGATTTTCGCTTAAGGGAGGAGTACAGGGACCAAACCGCTAAGGTTGATAGGTACAGAACGAGAATAAGGTTTAGAATAGGCTTTGAAACACTAATTAACGAAAAGGTAAAGTTTGGGGCAGGGTTTGCAACAGGCTCGGGAGACCCGAGGTCAACAAATGTAACTTTAGGCGACTCTGATTCTAAAAAGGAGTTTAACCTTGATTATGCCTATGTTGAGTACAAACCTTTTCAAAACCTTTTAATCTGGGGCGGAAAGTACAAAGGTATTAAGCATACCCTTTTCAGGCCTACCGACTTACTGTGGGATTCCGATATTACCCCCGAGGGAGCAGGCTTTATTTACAAAACACAGGTAAGTGAAAATACAAAATTGTTCTTTAACGGCTCTTACATAGTCCTTGACGAGTTTGAGTCAAGCGGGGCTGACCCGTTTTTGTACTTTGTTCAGCCGGGTATTGAATTGAAATTGGGCAATGCAAAGGTTAAAGCGGGAATTGCCTATTATTCTGCAATCCACGCCAAAGGCAACTCGTTTGAGTATTCTTCACACACAAATTCCTATGATTCAGAGGGTAAGCTGATTTACGATTACTCTGTTTTAAACCCGAATTTTGAGGTTAAGTGGAAGGTTGAGTCTTCTTATATTCATTACTTTAAACTGTTTGGTGAATATGTTTCAAACTCCGATGCCGATGACAATGATTCCGGTTACGATTTAGGTTTCAGTTTCGGTAAAAAGGTAAAGAAGTTCGGTGATTTTGAGGTTAAGTACAATTACAGGTACCTTGAAAAAGACGCATGGCTTGACATTTTCCCCGATTCAGATGCCTTCGGAGGCAAAACGGATGTTAAGGGGCATGAGCTGGAAATTAAATACGGGTTGGGTAAAAATGTTTATTTAACAATTGATTACTACGATATGAAGAGGATAATTGACGACAGTGTGAGTTCAAAACTTCTTCAAATTGACTTTAACTTCAAGTTTTAAAAGGAATAAATTATGAAAAAAATTCTTGTTTTAGCGTTTCTATGTTTGTTTTCAATAGGTTTGATGGCAAAGGGTATTGAGTTGTTAGGAGCTGGGGCGACATTTCCCTATCCCCTTTATTCAAAGATGTTTTCCGAGTACTACAAGATTACAGGGGTAAAGGTAAACTATCAATCAATAGGCTCAGGCGGGGGGTTGAGGCAGGTTAAGAATAAAACGGTTGATTTCGGTGCGTCTGACGCATTTGTTTCGGATAAAAAGTTAAAGGATTTTCCGGCACCTATAGTTCATATCCCTACCGTTTTAGGCTCAGTTGTCATAGTTTACAATATCCCCGGTGTTAACGGGCTAAAACTTACCCCCGATGTCCTTTCAGGCATTTTTTTAGGAAAGATTACAAAGTGGAATGACGCAAGGATTCAAAAAATTAACAAAGGGATTAAACTTCCCAATCTCGGAATTATGGTTGCTCACAGGGCTGACGGAAGCGGCACAACATTTATATTCAGCGATTATATGTGCAAAATCAGTAAAGAGTGGAAGGATAAGGTTGGAAGGGGCAAATCCCTTAACTGGCCTTGCGGTATGGGCGGAAAGGGCAATGAAGGGGTTGCCGGCGTTGTTAAACAGATCCCCGGCGCAATAGGTTATGTTGAGTTTGCCTATGCAAAGCAGAATAGAATGAATGTTGCGGCATTGCGGAACAAATCGGGAAATTTTGTTTTGCCTACACTTGAAAATGTTTCAAAAGCTGCTGATGTTGATTTGCCTGACGATATGAGGATTTCGATTACAAACTCAAGTGCTCCTCTGGGCTACCCCATTGTAGGATTTACTTACATAATTCTCTATAAGGATTTGAAAAACGGTAATTTAAGTTATGCTCATGCAAAGGCTGTTAAGAAATTGGTATGGTGGATGACGCACGATGGGCAGAGGTATGCAAAGCCACTTGATTACGCACCACTTTCAGAAAACGCAAAAAAGAAGGTTGAGAAGATTTTAAATTCGCTAACCTATGACGGGAAACCTTTAAGGTAAGGAGTAACGGTATTGGATAAAAGTGTTAAAAGGCTATTAAAACTAACAGGCTATCTTTTTTTAATACTTTTAGCGGGAATTGTAATAACTCTTATTTATGAAAGTGCAGCCTCCATCCGTAAATTCGGGTTAGGTTTTATATGGGGAAAAGAGTGGAATCCTGTAACAGGGCAGTTTGGGGCACTTCCCTTTATCGTTGGTACTTTGATTACTTCTTTTCTCGCATTGCTTATTTCTTTTCCCTTTTCAATGGCTATCTCCCTGTTTTTGGGGGAGTATTTTAAGAAGGGTTTTTTTGCAAAAGTGATTGAATCGGCAACAGACCTGCTTGCCGGCATTCCTTCCGTTGTGTACGGCTTCTGGGGTTTGATTGTTTTTGTCCCGATTATGAGAAAAATTGAAATGAATTTCGGTATTTTGCCTTACGGAGTGGGGATTTTAACCGCATCTTTAATACTTTCAATAATGATTATTCCCTATACATCTTCCCTTGTTACCGAGGTGTTGAAACTTGTTCCATCGGATTTAAAAGAGGCTGCTTACGGGTTAGGTGCCACAAGGTTTGAGGTTATAAAGAAGGTTATTTTACCCTATACAAAGTCAGGTATCCTTGCAGGGCTTTTTCTTGCATTGGGAAGGGCTTTAGGGGAGACAATGGCTGTAACAATGGTTATAGGAAATAGAAATGCAATCCCACATAGCCTTTTTGCTCCCGCTAATACAATGGCTTCTGTTATCGCCAATGAATTTACCGAGGCCACTGAAAACCTTTATTTATCTTCGTTGATTGAAGTCGGATTATTGCTTTTTGTAATCACAGTAATTGTAAATTACATCGGGAACAAAATAATTAAAAGGTACTCTGTTTAGGTGAAATTATGAAGTGGAGATTGTTAAAAGACAAAATTTTTAAATACTCTGTAATGCTTTTTGCATTTGTGGTATTTATCCCCCTTGTTCTGATACTGTTTGACCTGGTATCAAAAGGCATAGGGGCTATAAACCTTGAGTTTTTCACAAAACTTCCAAAACCGCCAGGAGAAGAGGGAGGGGGCATACTTAACGCAATTGCAGGTACTTTTATTTTAATATCCCTTGCAACATTGATGGCTGTGCCTTTCGGGATAATGACGGGAATATTTATTGTTGATTTTAAAAAATCAAAAACGGCTAAATTCGCCTCATTTTCAGTTAACCTTTTACAGGGTATTCCCTCAATTGTGCTTGGGATAATTGCTTATGTATGGGTTGTCCTTCCTTCAGGCAGATTTTCCGCTTTTTCAGGAGCGGTTGCCCTTGCTATTATGATGCTTCCAATAATAATTAAGTCAACAGAAGAAACCTTGAAGATGATTCCAGATTACTTAAAAGAGGCTTCTTACTCTTTAGGGGCAGGCTACACAAGGACTCTTTTTGAGGTTGTACTCCCTGCCGCACTTCCCTCAATAGCATCGGGGGTTTTAATATCAATTTCAAGGATTGCGGGGGAAACGGCGCCTTTGCTTTTTACTGCTTTCGGCAATCCATTTTTGAATTTGAATGCACTGAAGCCTGTTGATTCAATGCCTCTGGTGATCTTTAAATACGCTATGAGCCCGTATGACGATTGGCATAGAATTGCATGGGGCGCTTCTTTTGTTTTAATACTGTTTATTCTTGTTATGAATTTGCTTACTAAGTTTTACTTTTCAAAAAAGAGGGTTAAGTTATGAAAGACAGGGTTTTAGAAGTGAGGAATTTTTCTGCAGGTTTTGGGGACAACACAGTAGTAAAGAATGTGTCAATGGAGATATACAAAAACAAAGTTACCTCAATAATGGGGCCTTCAGGGTGCGGAAAGACAACCTTTATCAGGTGTATGAACAGGTTGCATGAGTTAAATGAGCAGGCCTTTCATAAAGGTGAAATACTTTTAGACGGGGAAAATATCTTTGAGAAAAACCCTATTGAGGTTAGAAAAAAGATTGGTATGGTTTTTCAAAGGCCGAACCCCTTTCCCACAATGAGCATATACGACAATGTGATTGCGGGATACACCTTAAATGGGATAAAACTTTCAAAGGATGAAAAAGACAAGATAGTTGAAAACTCATTAAAGAAGGCTTATCTATGGGAAGAGGTAAAAGATTCCCTTTATAAAAGAGGGACATTCTTTTCAGGGGGCCAGCAACAAAGGCTTTGCATTGCAAGGGCCCTTGCCGTTAAGCCTGAGATAATACTTCTTGACGAGGCAACAAGTGCACTTGACCCTAAAGCCACTGCAAAGATTGAGGAATTGATAGTGGATTTAAAGCAGTATGTAACAATTGTGATGGTTACCCACAATATCTCTCAGGCTGCAAGGGTTTCCGATTACATTGCCTTTCTTTATTTAGGTGAACTTATAGAGTATGATAAAGCGGATACAATATTGACGACACCGAAAGATGAAAGAACGGAAGAGTATTTAACAGGAAAATTCAGTTAAGGAGTAGATATGCCTAAAGAAAAACTGTTGGATATAAAAAGGGAATTGATTAAGTTTACAAACCATGTTGAAACAATGATAACAAACGCTATTGAAGGCTTAAAGGAAAGAGACGAGGCAAAACTTAAAATGGTTTTAAATATCCTTGAGCCTGAAGCAAACAACCTTGAACTTTCAATTGACGAAAAGATAGTTGCATTTTTAGCCCAATTCCACCCTATGGCAAAGGATTTAAGGCTTACATTGATGATGCTGAAGATGAACAATGATCTGGAAAGGGCAGGGGATATTGCGGAAAATATAGCAAGGGATTCCCTTGATTTGATTGTAAAGCCTCCCTTTAAACCCCTTGTTGATATTCCGAGAATGGCAGAAGAGTCAATTTCAATGCTTAAAGACTCAATAAATGCCTTTATAAACGAGGATCCCCGCCTTGCAAGAGAGGTTTGTTTAAGGGACGATATTGTGGATAACCTCTATCATTCAATAATAAGGGAATTATTGACCTATATGATGGAAGAGCCAAAACTTATAAAGGATTCTATGAAATTTATCAATATAGCCAAAAACCTTGAGAGGCTGGCAGATTTGTCCACAAACATAGGGGAAGATGTTGTTTACATCGTTGAGGGAAAGGTTATAAAGCATTCCCATTATAATGAAAAGTGATTTGCCCTCTTTGAGCCTTTGATTTTTTTTGATATTATTTTTAAAAAAAGAGAGAGGTTGAGTATGGAAAGCAATTATTCTAAGGGGATTATCGGGACGATTATTGCGGTTATTCTTTTTTCGGGGTTTTACATTGTACGTAGCAATATTAGGTCAAAGGTGAAAAATTCGGCTGAAGAGTTTTTGACTGCGGAGCTTGACAACTGGAAGGCAGGCAACCGAAACAATATGCTTATCAATATTATTCCCACGGATTTTGACGGTGCATTAAACCAATGGAAAAACTATAAACTTTCGGATTATATGATTGATGATATTGAAGCGGAAAACAAATATGTTAGAAGAAGGACATTCGGGAGGAGACGAGGTTTGTGGTATTTCCTTGAGAAGTTGTCTTCTTCCAATGTTTATGTTTACGCTGATGTTGAATTGGATATGGTAACACCTGACGGATTCACCAAAACCTTTAATATTCGTTACCGATTGGAGCCGAGGGGCAACGGAAATTTCCGGGTTTCAAAGGCTTCAAGGCTTAAATTATTTTAAAGATTTGAAACTGCTTTCCCCTTTTAAAGGCACTATGCAGATAAACTCCATACCTTCCCCTCTGTCAGCACGGTATTGGTGGAGTGCGTTTTCAGGGACAAATGCAATGCTTCCTTTTTCAACCTTAAACTCTTGTCCCTCTAAAAATAGTGTCCCTTTTCCTTTAAGCACAATGTTTATATGAATCCACGGATGGGAGTGTTTCGGGGTATTTCCCCCTTTTTCAAGGGAAAAAAGCCTCATAACATAGTCTTCCCATCCCTCTTTCGGGCCTATCAAAACCTTTTTTACAGCATCTTTTAAGTCATTTCCCTTAAGTTTAATCCCTTCAATACTATCTATGTGAGATACAAACATATGACACCTCCCCTATCTTTTTTAGCATTAAGGTTTTTTGGTGTAAAGGGTTAAAGCGAGTTAAATCTTTAAAATTAACAAATCTTTTCTTTGGTGTTAATATTGAAGTAACCAGACAAAGGAGATGGACTATGAAGGTTAGCGGAGTTAAACTTGCTCAATATCCTTTAACAAAAGATCAAATATTTCAAAATGCGCTTGATGTAATTAACGATTTTGTAGCAATGTTTCAAAATTCCTCAAAGATGTTATTCCTTTACGAATCTGATATTCAGGCTCATTTGTTGATGAAGTTAAGGGAAAGAATCCCACCTGTTTCTTTTTCAGAGATTTCAGGGAAAGATATTGAGAATATTTTTAAGTTGAATGTGGTTACTTCGGAGTACCCGGTGGCAAAGAGATTTGATATTGCATGCATAAACCCTTTTATGATTGAGGATTATATTAGTTGGCTTACGGGGCAGAATGAAGAGGAATGGGAAGTTAATTTTATTTTCTGGGAATTGCCTTTATTGTTTGCTATAGAACTTAAGTTTCTTTTTTATGAAAGTAAAACAAAAAGTGAAGATATTAAAAAGGATTATTTAAAACTTAAAAATTATGACGATGATTTTCATATAACAAGGCATCCTAAATTGAGAAAATCAGAAGTGCGCTTTACTGATGACTTTCAATTTCTTTCCCTTAATTTTTATCAGGATAATGGTTTTTTTGAGAGAGACAAGCAGAAATTTATTAAAGAAATGACGGCACAAAAGGTTAAAAGGATTGACCGCTTTGATTGTATTTATTTGATAAGCGACAGAGAGATTATGAGTTTTTTTGATCGTTTTGTTTTTTAAGAGGGGGATATATGGCCGATATAAAATTAAAAGAGGATTTGATGGGGTTGGCAAGGAAGTGGCAGGAGAGCAGGGTTTTTCTTGCCGCATGTGAATTGGATGTGTTTTCCCGTTTAAATGATTTTAAATCCTCAAAGGCTCTGGCTAATGAATTAGGGGTAAAGGAAAGGTATCTGGACAGGCTTTTGAATACCCTTGTAGTTTTGGGGTTGCTGGAAAAAAAGGACGGAATGTTCAAAAATACCGAAGTTTCAGGCAGATATCTTGATAAGAATAGCACTGAATACCTTTTAGGGCTTATGCATCAGGCTCATGTTTTTTACGGCTGGGCTTTGTTAACCGATGTAATAAAGAGAGGGGTTTCCGCTAAAAATTTGCCTTTCGGGAAGCCGATTGAAAATTGGGTTGAGCCTTTTATTACCGCAATGCAGCAGTATGCCTCTGAAAGGGCGCCTAAATTGATTGATTTGATTGACTTTTCAGGCTGCAAGAAATTTCTTGATTTGGGAGGGGGAAGCGGAGCAAATTCGGTTGAGGTTGCAAAGAGGTTTCCGGAAGCGGAAGTTTTTATCTTTGATCTGCCTGAAGTAATCCCTATTACAAAAAAGTTTGTTTCAAAGACGGGAGATTTTAAAAACATTCATTACCTTGAGGGGGATTATTTGAAAAGAGATTTAGGGGGAAGTTACGACATTATCCTTCTTTCAAATATTATCCATGCTCACGGAAAAGATGAAGTTGAAAGGATTTTTTCAGCCTGCAATAAGGCATTGAAAAAGAAGGGAAAGATTGTTGTTCACGAATTCCTTGTTGATGGTGAAAGAATTTCCCCCCCGTGGTCTGTTTTTTTCTCAATAAATATGCTTGTTCACACCGAAAACGGCGATACTTATACCGAAAACGAGATAAAAGAATTGTTTGAAAAAACAGGCTTTTCTTTTATCTCTAACACCCCAACTGGCTTAAATTCCGATGTAGTAATAGGCGAAAAACTTTAGTCTATTTTAAAATTCATTTTGTCAAGAAGCACACCCATCTGTTTTTGAAGGTCTAACAGTGCTTTTTTGTATTTTACAATTGCGTTTAATTCGTTT
>JALWHA010000086.1 GCA_027038695.1 Acidobacteriota bacterium | reverse complement strand
GATGTAAAATGCCTTTACCCCTAACTTTTCAATCTCCCTTTTTATGTCTCTCCCTGTATCTTCAATCACTTTAAACCTTAAAAATGGGAAGCGGGATTTTAACTCTTTTAACTTATTGTGCACCTTTTCCGAGACATTCACCGCATTTGCGTCGTTGTTTTTGTTAACGGTAATTGTAACAGCATCCATACCGTTTACCCTTGAAAGTGAGTTTAAAAGCCCGTAACCCTTAAAAACAGAGGCAATATCGGAAAGTTTTACAACCCTGTTTCCCTTCTTCATAACAGGCAAATTCTCTAAATCCTTGATGTCAACATCTCCTCTGCCAAGCACAACAACAGTTTTTTTAGACTTTGAGTTTAAACTTACAGAGACAGGCTTTAAAGAAACAACCCTCAATGCCCCCAAAACACTGCCAAAGGATATGTTTAAGGCTTTAAGTTTTTCATTATCAATCAACACCCTTAAAACAGAATCAGAGCCGCCGTAAACCTCAACCCCTGCAACCCCGTAAACCGAGCCTATTGCGGGAAGGATATTCTTTTCGCTAAACTCCCTTAACTTTTGAATATTAAAGGGAGCAATAACCTGAAAACTGAAAAAGTTTTTATTTTTCTCCTGCAACTCTTCAGGCAAACTCTTTAAAACAAAAGGACCTGAAACACCTATCGGCAAAGTTTTCTTAATCTTTGAGAGTTCTTCCTTTAACAAAAACTCTGCAAACCTTATATTTGTTCCCCTGTAAAACTCAATCTCAACCTGAGACATACCGTAAGCGGAGCGGGAAAATGTATGCTTTACCCCCTTTATCTTCCACGCAACCTCTTCAACAGGAACGGTTATCCTTGATTCAATGGTTTCTGGAGAGGTGTAAGGCCAGTTTGTTGAAACAATTAATTTCGGCCCTGAAACAACTGGAAGCAAATCTATCTTAATATTCTTTACCGCAAAAAAACCCAAAACGATAAAGATAAAGTAAACAACGCTAATAAATACAGGCCGCTTAACAACAAACTCAATCATCTTTCTTTACAAACACCCTGTAAAGTGCAGGAATTACAAACAGTGTTAATGTTGTGGCAAGCATCATACCGCCTGTTAAAACAACAGCAAGAGGCTTTAATAAATCAGAGCCTGCCCCCCTGATAAAAAACACAGGCAACAAACCAATTACCGTTGTTATGGTTGTCATCCATATAGGCCTGAACCTCTCTTTAGACGCCTGAAAAATAGCCTCATTTACCTCTATCCCGCTTAAAACCTTTTGATGTATGCAATCAACCTTTACAATTGCGTCGTTTACCACTATGCCGGACAAAACAATTAACCCGATTGCCGAAATAACATTCAAACTTGAATGGGTGATATACAGCATTGACAGTGCCCCTGCAAGCCCCATAGGGAATGTAAAAATAACAATAAAGGGTATCTTAAAAGACTCAAACTGTGCGCAGAGCAAAAGATAAACAAGCACAAAGGAGAAAAGCAGGGTTATAAAAAGGGAGTGAAGGGATTTTCTCATCTCAATAAAATCCTCTCCAGGCAATGCCATTATCCCTGTATGCTTTAATTTATCAACCTTCTCAAGCGCATTTTTCAAAAAATCCCCCCTGTCAACCCTGTCTTTAAGGTTAAACACAAGTTTTGCCACAGGCATCTGCCTTTCCCTCTCCAACTTCTGAGGTATGTTTATCTCCCTTTTTTTAAGGAAAAAGCCTATCTTATACCTCTGCTTGTTTTTAATAACAGGCAAATCAAGTATTGAGTTTAAATTCTCCCTCTCTTTTTTTTCAAGGATAACCCTTATTGCATAACTCCTTCCCGTCTTTTTCAAAACAGAAACCTTTTTCCCGTTTACAAAGGTTGAAATCATATCAGCAATCTCAAAGGGGGAGATACCGTAAGAAGCAAGTTTCTCTTTATCAAAAACAAGGTTTACCCCCTTTGTTGAGATATCAGAGAAGTTATCTGAAATTGAGATAACCCCATTCTCCTTTTCTAAAATACCCTTAACCTTTTTAGCAAAGTTTACGCAGTCTTCCCTCTTTTCGGAGAGGAATTTCAAAGCCACATTGCTTCCTTTGAATATCATTGAAAACTCGTCTGAAGACTTTTTGAAAAACAGGTTAACCGAATCCCTGCCTTTGAAATATGAGAGAATATACCTTTTTACATTATCCTCTTTCCCTTTAAACCTGACGGTGTAATTTATTATGTTTTCCCCGCTTAAATCGTAAAGGGAAGACAAATCCGATTTATCAACCCCAACAACGGTTAAGATAGAGAAAATATCAGGGTTTCTTTTCAAATAAGAGTTTAAACTTTTAGCAAAACTTCGTGAAGCATCAAGTGAGGAGTTTTCAGGCAACTCAACGGTAAAGAGAACAAAGTCTTTCTCGGTTTTAGGAAAAAACTCCTTCTTTAAAAATATCCCTGAAAAAATGCCCACCGCAAGGATTAAAAAGACAATTGAAAGCATTAACGGAATATTCTTTAACCCCCTTTGCAAAAGGGATTCGTAAAAATCAAAGACAATGCTGTAAAGTTTTTGAAATACATCAAGCAAAGGCTTTAATAACTTAAGAATAACTCCGAAAACAAGCCTCAAAAACCTGCCGAAGAGAAAGGAGAAAAAATACACAATAAAAAGCAAGATTTTTATTAAATAGACAATCAATCTATAGGGGAAAAGCAAAAAGCCTTTTTTGTTTTCAGGTAAATTGGGGAAGCGGGGAAAAATAGGAAAATCTTTCTCTTCATTCTTCCTTTCACCTAAAATAATCCTGCTTAAAACGGGAACAAGAGAAATGGCAACAAAGTATGAAGCCATTAATGAGGCGGTAATTGTTAAGGATTGGTCTCTAAAAATCCTTCCTGAAATGCCGTAAACAAAAAGCAAAGGCAAAAACACGCTTATTGTGGTTAAGGTTGAGGCAAGAACAGCAAGCGCAACACTCTTTGTCCCTATGTACTCGGGATTTTCACTTCCCCTTTCCCTCTCCTGAAATATGCTTTCAATAACCACAATAGAGTTATCAACAAGCATTCCCACCCCTAAAGCAAGCCCAGAAAGGGACATTATGTTTAAATTAACCTTAAAAAACTTCATAATAACAAAGGTAAAGAGTATTGAAACAGGGATAGAAACGGCAATAATCAAAGGTGCTTTAAAATCCCCGATAAAAAAGAGAATTACCAGAAAGGCAAGTATCCCGCCAACCACAATTGTCTGGATAACATTTGAAATGGCTGTTTTAATAAACCTTGAGTTTTCAAAAGCAACCTGAAACCTGATTCCGGGAAAATCCCTGTTTAAAGAAGCAACAGCCTCTTTTACCCTTTCAATAACAGAAAGTGTATTTGAATTTGCGCTTTTGTAAACAAGGAGCAAAACCCCTCTTTCCCCGTTGAAAAAGGTTTCAACCGAATGATATGGATTGCCGTAATAAACCCTTGCCACATCGCTTAAAAAAATTGTCCTATTTCCTGCCTTTTTCAGGGGAATGGTTTTAATATCTTCTATTGATTTAACGGGAGAGGATATCCTTAAAGAATACCTGAACCCCTCTTTTGATATAACCCCGCCCCTCTGCTCGGTATTAAACCTTTTAATAGCGCTTTCTATCTCTTTAACCGAAATGCCGTAAAACTCAACCTTCTCCTTTGAAAACTCAACAACAACACTCTTCTCCCTTTCCCCCTTTAGTTGAACCGAAGCGACATTCTCAATCCCCTCAAGCCTCTGCTTTACAGCCTTTTCAAGTGTTTCGGTTAATTCAATCAGCGGTTCTCTTGACGAAACAAAAATCCCCATAACAGGTGCGTCTGCAGGATTCCACTTTAAAATAACAGGCCTTGTGGCATCGGAAGGGAAGTCAGGCCTCATCCTTACAGCATCAAGTTTTTCCCTTAAAGCAAGGTAAGAGTACTCAATATTCTCACCCCAGTTGAAAACAACCCTTATAACCGAAATATCCTGCTTTGACATTGAGTAAACATCCCTCACCCCGTCAAGCCCCGATGCAGCCTGTTCCAGTTTTTTGGTAATATACTCCTCAACCTCGTAAGGGGAAGCCCCCTTAAACTCTGTAACAACCGTTAATTCGGGATAATCTATTGAAGGGAAAAGGGATAAGGAAAGTTGTCTGAAAAACAAAAAGCCTGCGCAAACAATTGCAAAAAAGATTACAATAACTGTAACAGGCCTGTTTAAAGACAGTTTTATCATACTAATTCACAATCTTTTTAACCTCAACAAGGGAGCCGTGGCCTAAAGTTAAGTTGTTTGAAACAATTACAAGGTCTCCCTCATTTATTGTGGTATAGTCCGAAGCATTCTCAATTGCCGCATACAAATCATTCTGCGCAATAACCTTAACATAAACCCACTTTGCGTGAGAGGTCTTGTCAACGGTAAAAATCAAGGCCTTTCCCTCTCTTGTTAAAATAGCGGATTTCGGAACAATAAATTTGTTTTTAATCCTTTCGGTGTCTATAAAAACATCTGCATACAACCCTGGGAAGATACCCTTTTTATCATTAATTGAGATATAGATATCAACGCTTCTGTTGTCATCAACAATGGGATTTATCTCCTCAATCCTTCCCTTAAAGGTTTTATCGGGGAAAGCCTCAAATCTTATCCTTACACCCTTTCCCCTTTTAACAAAGTTTAACTCGCTTTCAATAACCGAAGCCTTTACATAAAACGAATTGGGGTTTAATAAATCAAGGAGGTGGTCTCCCACTTTCACATCCATTCCCTTAAACGCCTCGCAATTTGCAACAATCCCGTTAAAGGGAGCGGTGATTTTGCAGTATTCAAGGTTAATATTG
>JALWHA010000085.1 GCA_027038695.1 Acidobacteriota bacterium | reverse complement strand
GGATACGGTTTCGCATGGGCAGGATACAATGTGCCTTATGACGAAAAGACATCTCTTGAACACAGAATGAAGTTTCTTGAAGAGGAACTGAAGTATTTAAGAGACAGGCTTAAAGAAATTGGAGAAGAGGGAGAGTAATGAAACGCCCCTGATTTCGGGGGCAATTTTTTTATTTTTAATGTATAGTTAAAAATGAGTTGAAACGGTTAAAGGAGAGATAGATGAAGGTAGCCATTGCTTCGGGAAAGGGTGGAACAGGGAAGTCTTTTATAGCCACAAACCTTGCCTATGCTTTAAGTGAAAACTTTCAGGTATCCCTTGTTGACTGCGATGTTGAAGAGCCGAATGCGGCACTTTTCTTAAATCCCGAGATAAAGGAAAAAAGGGGCATTACCATCAAGGTGCCTGTAATTGATAATTCAAAGTGTACAGGTTGCAGGCTTTGCTCAAGCCATTGTGAGTTTCATGCGTTGATTACGGTTAAAGATAAAACATATGTTTTTGAAGATTTGTGTCACGGGTGTGGTTTTTGTATGAGGATTTGCCCTCAAGGGGCTATCGGGGAAAAAGATAAGGTTATTGGCGAATTTAAGTACGGCTTTGTGGGGAGAATGGCTTTCTATATGGGTGAAATGAAGGTGGGAACCGAACTTGCCACCCCTGTTATCAGGTATGTGAAGAATCAGGTTAAAGACAAAGGAATTGTTATCTTTGATTCTCCTCCCGGGACTTCGTGTCCCGTAGTTGAAACAATTGAAGGTTGCGATTTTGTGGTTCTCGTTACCGAGCCTTCTCCCTTCGGCTTAAACGATTTAAAGTTGGCTGTGGCTACTGTTAAATCTATGGGGTTAAGGTTTGGGGTTGTTGAAAACAGTGCAATGGAAGGGGTTAACATAATTAAAGATTACCTTAAAGAAGAAAACATACCCTTACTTTCAGAGATTCCCCTTGACAGGGAAATAGCCGAGGTTTACTCACACGGTAAATTGGTGGTAAGAGAAATACCGGCTTATAGAGACAGGTTTTTAAAGATTTACGATGAAATTATAAAGAGGGTTGAGATATGAAAGAGTTGGTGGTTATTAGCGGAAAAGGAGGAACGGGAAAAACAACCTTTGTGCTTGCTTTAGGCAGTATTTTTAAGGATTGTGTCTTATCAGATTGCGATGTTGACGCTGCCGATATGTTTTTGGTGCTAAATCCTGAAGTGAAGCAGGAATATGAATTTTCAGGCGGTAAAAAGGCATTTATTGATAAAGCTAATTGCACGGAATGCGGCAAGTGTATTGAAGTGTGTGAGTATGACGCCATTTCCGACGATTTTATAGTAGACGAGATAAAGTGTGAAGGCTGCGGCGCCTGTGTTTATTTCTGTCCCGAAAAAACAATAGACTTTGACGAGGTTGTTTCGGGAAAGGTTTTTATTTCAGAAAGCAGGTTGGGCCCTTTTGTCCACGCAAGGCTTAACCCCGGTATGGAGAATTCAGGAAAACTTGTAAGCAGGGTGAGGAATGAGGCTAAAAAGATCGCAATTGAAAGGGATAAAAACCTGATTATTACAGACGGTTCTCCGGGAGTAGGTTGTCCTGTTATTTCTTCCGTCTCAGGGGCAGATTATGTTGTTATTGTCTCCGAACCGACAGTTTCGGGAATTCATGATTTAGAAAGGGTTGTTGATTTGCTTCAACACTTTAAAATAAAAGGCGGCGTGGTTGTTAACAAATACGATTTAAACACTGAAAAGGCAAAGGAAATTGAAGGTTATTGCGGTAGGTTTGGTGTAGACTTTTTAGGCAAAATACCTTATAAAATAGAAGAAGTGCTTGATGCTATGAATAAATCTAAAACAATTATTGAAGATGATCCGCAAAGCACGGTATCCCAGAGTGTTAAAAATATTGCTGAAAAGATTAAGTTTATCCTAAAAATTTAGGTTTTTTTTCTAACATCTTGATTAAAAAGATATTTCCTTTTAAAATAAAAAAGGGGTGTCTATGCACGGGAGGGACAGAAGGATCCCTGTAAATGTTTCTGAAGACAAGTGTGACTTACCGCAATTGTGTTATCTTTTTGTCATTTCAGGAAAAGAAACAAATGATTTTTTTAAAATTCCGAAAGAAACATTTTTAATCGGAAGCAGTTTGGGTTGTGATTTTCATCTGTCTGATAAAAAAATTCCCTCGTTTTGTATTGAAGCAACACCTGTGTTTAAAAATAATTTATTGGTAAAACTTAAAATAAAACTCATTAAAGGAAAGGCGCAGTTTGGCAATAAATCTGTAAAGAAAGCTGAACTAAAATTGGGAGATGTTTTAAGGATAGGAAAAACACTGTTTAAACTTGAAAAGATTTATCCCTTTGAAATTGACTATAGAAACCTTGTTGAAAAGAAGTTAAAAAAAGGCTATGTACTTGGAAGAGAGGACACATTGTATTTTCTTGAACAATTTTTTGAAATTTCAACAAAGTATAACAGGCCTCTCTCATTAATTGTTTTTCAGGTTGATTATTTTAATTTGATTAAACAGTCTTTTTCTGAAAGAGAAATAGAACAGGTCTTCAGGGAAGCAAGGCGGATTTACAAAAAAACTATAAGGAAGAGTGATTTCTTAGGAAGGCTTGAAGAAAATAAGTTTGTTATTATACTTCCCGAAACCCATGAAATAGGCGGGATCAGCCTTGCAAAAAGAATTAAAGATAGTTTTAAAACCGCGGTGTTTAAGGTAGAAGGAGAAACTCATACCTTTTCGGTATCACAGGCGGTAGTTTCACTTGATTGTTATCGTTACAAAACCTATGAAGAATTTTTATTTGCAGGGGAGAAATTGCTTCAAAAGGCTGTCAAAAAGGGCAAGGCGTCAATTGAATTTTGCAGAGAGGTCAATGCTTAGAAAAGCATATTTTGAGCTTTTAGAGAAAATTAACCCCCGAATCCTTCTAATTGAATTTTTAAAAAATGAAAAAATTGAGGATTTTCTAAATGCCGTTGCAATAGGCAAGGCGGCAATCCCTATGATAAATTCTTTATATGATTTTGACGGTTTTGAAAAGGGGTTTGCAATCTCCCCTTGTGAAGGAGATGTCCCGCCGAATACTGAATTATGTCTTTCCACCCACCCGGATATAACTGAAAAAAGTTTCAAGTGTTCAAATAAGTTGATTGATTTTTTGCGACAAACCGAAGGACGAACTGCAATTCTGCTTTCGGGGGGAGGCTCGGCTTTAATTGAAAAACCCCTTGATTTTTTAACTCTTGACGAAATCTCAAAATCAAGCGATTTTTTAATTAAATCAGGCCTGCCAATTGAAGAGATAAACTTTTTTAGAATTCATCTTTCAAAAATTAAAGGCGGAGGATTGCTTAATTACCTGAAAACCCCTGCCAAATGCTTTGTACTATGCGATGTTTTGGGAAAAAGGATTGACAGGGTGTCTTCGGCGCCGTTTTTGTATGTTAAGAGGGATTACAGTCTTTTTGTTGAAAAAGCCGACAAAATCGGTTTGTGGCAGTATATCCCGAGAGAAAAAAGACAATTGTTTCTAAATCCTGATTTTAAAATAAAAGAAAACAGAGTGCTTCATTCCGTAATTGCCGATAACACAACAGTTGTGGATTTGTTTTCTTCTTTTTTAGAGAAAGAGGGTTTTGAATGCTTGAAATACTACGATTTTATAAAAGAAGATGTTGAAAAAGAGGCAAGAAAACTTGTTAATTTTACCTTTGAACTTTTAGATAAAAAAAACGATGCTATTATTTGCGGCGGAGAAGCCACTGTTAAAGTAAAGGGAAAAGGCAAAGGTGGCAGGACTCTTGAGTTAGGTTTGAGGCTAATAAGGAGTTTTCTTGAAAAAGGGATTATCCCTCAAATAGAGTTTTTATTCGCAACAACAGACGGAAAAGACGGTAACAGCGATTGCGCTGGGGTGTATGTAAATTTTGAAAATTTGCAAAAAATTTTTAATAAGGAGACTGTTAAAACAATTGACACTTTTTTAAAAGGAAATGACTCAAAAGCATTTTTTGAGCAATATGGTTGTTTGCTTAACATAGGCTATACCGGTACCAATCTTTTAGATGTCTATGCAATAAAGAAAATTATTGAAAAGCAAAACGGAACAATGTAAAATTTTTACGTAAACTTTTAAACTTTTTGATGCGAGGGCGAGAAATGAAAAAAATCTTTTTTTTATTAATTATTTGCATGTTGTTTGTTTTTGGTGTTCAAGCAAAACAGTCAAACGGGAAACATCGTTATGCCATATCGGTAATCAAAGTATCCCCGTGCTACTTTATTCCAAACAAATCTTTCAACAAAAGCAAGACAAAGATAATCCCGAACAATCATGAAACAATTGCGTTTATTCAGACAATGAAGGGGGTTGTGCAGTTTACTCCTCAAGGTGCATACATTGGAATACCAGTGAGGGAAAACAATAACAGAATACCAGAAAAAGAAAAGACCTTAAAGGAAAAGAGGCTAAATCCCATAAACAGAGATGAACTAAACCCTGAAGACAAAAAGAAATTAGTTGTCATGGGGTTAGGCTTCGGAAGCAAAGGCAAAACAAAAAGAGAAAAAAGCATAATACCTGAATTGGAAGAGCCGACAGGAGCAAAAGTAAACTTTTACATAGGCAAAAAGGAGAACTGGCAGTTAAATGTGCCGACATACAAAAAATTGGTATATCCCGAAGTATGGGACGGAATAGATGTTGAATACATAGGCTATATGGACAAACTTGAATACAGGGTAATTGTAAAGCCATACTCCAATCCTGAAAACATAATAATGAGTACCGGAGCAGAGAATCTGAACCTCAACAAAGATGGAAGTCTAACTGCTGAAT
>JALWHA010000084.1:1393-4872 GCA_027038695.1 Acidobacteriota bacterium | reverse complement strand
CCGCTCCTATAAATCCCCTGTTAAATGTTGGAAATTCTTTGTTGAATATCTTTTCCCACTCCTCTTTAGTCCAGAACTTGTGCCTGTCAAAGAACGGGTCTTCCTTTGCTGCGCTTACCGCAACCCCGACTACAATGTCTGATTCAACATAGCCTAACGCCTTTGCGGCAAAGGCAAGGGTGGAAAACACCCTGCAATGCAAGCCCAGTCTCCATGCGGCAGCAGCAGCCGCATTTGCAGCCATGTTCAAATTCAATGTTTTGAAAACGCATGCAGGCCCGTTTGAGGTAAGGGATTCAACCGTTTCAACCTTATTTAATTCCGCGCAGGTTTTAAAGCCGCATGCCCCGCAATTAAAGTTAAAGGGAGATTTTCTGTTATCCCCTAAAATCATTACAGCCCACGGCTCTTTCATCAATTCAAGGGCAAACCTTCCGTCCCTTGCCGCAAGGGGGGACATATCCCCTAAAGAAAGTGCATAATTTGCCATCTCTTCCATCTCTTCGTCGTCAAGCAGTACTATTTCAAGAGAATGCCTGCCACCGAAATGCCATGTATTGTTTGCCGCCACAGCCATTAACTCAACAGCCCTTTCAAGCCCCGCATTTATCAATTCTTCCATACTTCTCTTTTTCATATCCCACCTCTTATGAATAGATTGACCTGAATTGAGGCCAGAGCCTGTTTATAATCCTGTCCTGCATCGTCCTGTTGTTAAACCTATGGTAATCAATGGGAATATCCCTGAACGGAGATTTTTCTGTAATGCTTATGCCAACTCCCACCGCAAAGCCTGTGTTTTTAGGCAGAATGCCCATTCTCATTGCCGCAGCTCCTGCAGACCAGAAAACACCGAAATCTATTGCAAGAAGCCTTGCGCTTGAGATTATCCCGTTTAAGGCATAGGCAACATTTGCGGCCCTGAATGTACAAAGGGGCCCTGTAAATGCAACCGATGTGTCTTCCCTTTTCAACTTCTCCCTCTCCTGCATGTATTCGCATGTAATATAACCGCACATATTGCAGTTAATATCCGAAGGGTCAGTTAAAGAGCGAAGAGAGGTGATAATAATAAGAGAATCAGCGTCTCTCATCATTTCGGCGTCTCTTTTGAAAAAACACCATGCCTTGTTCTGCCCCGCCATCTCTTCAACCTTCTGGCATATATCCTCTATGTCGCAATCGTCTTCAACAATGTGGAAGGTGCATTCTCCCACACCTCCGACTCTCGGCGAAGTCGTCCCCGAGGCAATCAAAAGCCTTGCGGCTATCCTTGAAGCCTCTTTTCTATCTTTCTCAAACTGTTTTATAGCCCTTTCAACAGCCATAATCCCCCCTAAATGCTTAACCCGTGTTTTCTTGCAATTTCGGGATAAGCCTCATAGGCTGGGTTTAAAAGCGGAAGGAGTTTAAGCACCTTGGGGAGAGGGCCTTTTGCCTTAATCAAGCCCTTTGCAAGCGCCACAGGCATTGTAATCTGCTTAAGCCAGAACTTGTGAGCCGTATCTCCGCTTAAAGTCATTGAAATGTCTTCCTTAACCCCTTCAGGCACACCGCACACAACCTTTCCGTCGGGAAGAAGCCAGATTTCCCCTTTCGGGTCGCTCATAATAAACCTGATTGTTACATTTTGGTTCTTAAACTTTTCCCCTACCGTAGGGTGCGCAAGCAAGGTTTCAAACAATTCCCCTAAAACCTCATACATTTTTTCAGTTGATTCAAAAATTGCCATAATCCCCTCCTATTTCTTTGAAACAATAAACTTTATTAAATTTCTAACCGTTTCCCTTGCCCATTCGTCGGAATGGTTTTCAGGGTCTAAAAACCACCTTGAGGCAACCCCCTGATAGACTGCGGATATTGTTTTTGCAGCCTCTTCAGGGTTTTCAACCTTAAAATCCCCTGTTTTCACACCCTTTTCAATTGACGCCTTCAGCAATTCAACCCAGCCGTTAACCCATTGATGGAAAATTTGCCTGTACTCTTCGTCTGCCGACGCAATTGTCATAATCTCAAAAAACATTCTGTAACCTACTAAATTATCCGGGTCATTCCTATCGTAAAGCCATGTAAAAGAGGCAAGTTGCTCGTAAGGATCGTCTATCTCATCCCTTATCCCCTTTCCCCTCTCAAATATCCTTGAAAAAAATCCCTTAACCGCAGCCTCTATTAAATCCTTCTTTGTAGGGAAGTAATGGATTAACCCCCCCTTTGAAAGCCCCGCTTTTTTGGCAACTGCGTCAAGGGTGGCTTCCTTAATCCCCTTCTCCGCTATAATCTCAACCGCAGCCTCAACAATTTGAGGAATCCTTATTGATTGAATTGCTTTGTTTACTCCCATATACCCTCCGAATAATACCTATATTAGTTATTTTATTAACCGAAAAATTATGAAAAAACCGACTAATTAGTTTAAAAACCGACTGTTTGGTTTAAAAGTATCATAAAAAAGCAAAACAGGTCAAGGAAAAATTAAAAAGAATTGATTGAAAAAGCGGTTACTCCTTTTTTATAATGAAAACAAATCAGGAGGTGAGAAATGAAAAAGAGATTTTTTTCTTTGTTTTTTGTTTTTGTTAGCATCTTTCTTGTTTTCTCAAATGTGAAAACAGTGTGGCAAACAGAGGTGAATATAAACCCTAAGGTTATGGTGGTTTCCCAAAATGCAATATACCTGTTAACCGAAAAGAAGATTGAGATTTACAACAAGGACGGGAGACTATCAGGGGTTTATGAAAACAAAAGCGGTGGAATTTGCCTCAACCCTGTTTTAGACAACAACGGAAACCTATGGTTTTCAATCACAAGATTTAAGCAATCAAAAAATTCCCTTGTTGTTTTAAGTGAAAGGGGGAAGGTTTTAAAAACCAGTGCAATTAAAAATGTTAAACTTTTAGGCAACTCTTCAGACGGAAAGGTTATATACATTGCAAAAGGGGGAAAATGGGGGAGTATTTACGGTGGAAATGTTCTCATAAACCAAAAAGTAGTTGCCTTAAGTGCCGAAGATTTTTTGAAAGCAGGGAAAACCTTATGGGAATTTTACAGGCAAAATGTTTCTCTCAATTGGGCTTACGGCTTAAAGAACGGGAACACTTTGCTTAACATGGAGCCGGGGAAGTTAAACCCAATGAAGCAAAATGAGAGTGAGGTTTTTCTGTTAGATAAAAAGGGGAAATACTTAAAAAGCATAAAACTCAAGGACGCAAAAAAGCCTGTTTTCGGTGATTCCCTTGTACTTTTTGTTAACCTTGACCCTAAAACCTATGGTTATAGAATATCCGCATTTGACATCAACACACTTGAAAAAAAATGGGATTATGACATACCCTCAGGCACGGCAAAAACACACCCGACCTATGTAAACGGCAGGATATACTTTACAATCCCTTATGGCGGAAACTATCAATTCAGGGGAACAATCTATGTTTTATCCGCAAAAACAGGGAAACT
Source organism: Acidobacteriota bacterium (assembly GCA_027038695.1). Taxonomy (GTDB): domain Bacteria; phylum Acidobacteriota; class Holophagae; order Thermotomaculales; family Thermotomaculaceae; genus Thermotomaculum. The sequence continues at coordinate 1,419 of JALWHA010000084.1, read as the reverse complement.
TGAAAAAAAACTGTTCAAAGCAAGAG
>JALWHA010000084.1:0-1383 GCA_027038695.1 Acidobacteriota bacterium | reverse complement strand
CTTGAGAAACAGCGATATAAGAGAGAAACTCTTTATGACAAAAGGTTTTGCTTATAAAAATAAATTTATTTTTCAAACCCTTCACTTGATATTCTGCACTGATGAAAACGGGAAAACAGACATACTCTTTTCAAAAGACAGGTTAGGTTCAGACTGGGGCATAAAGATTGAAACAGACGGGGAATACCTTTACCTTCTTCACCCTAAAAAAGGCGCACCGATCAACGGCAAAAAGGTTTTAGAGAAGGTTGAAATGTGAAAAAGGTTTATATTCTTTAAGCAAAAAATTTCTCAATTAAGGCAACCACTTTTTAACAGGCTTTGACCTTAGGCCGCCGTATCTTGTTAAAAGCCTTATCATTGCCCTGTTCTTTTGCTCAATAGCATAGTCTAAAGGTGTTTTGTATTTTCTATCTAACGGATTAACAAAACATCTTGATTCTAATAAAAAGTTTGCCATATCGTATAAATCCTTTTTAACCGCAGTATGCAATGGAGAATATCCCTGATTTGGGAAAAAGAAGCTGCAATAAAACTTTACTTCATCTTTTGTTCTTCCTTTTATTTTAGGCAAGTTTTCGTATAATGATAGCTTTTTTTCAGCGTTCATTAACTCTATGCCCTCTATCACAAATTCGTCATCATCAATATAATAAAATTTGTTGCTGCTAAACAAATACGAGAATCTGGAAAACTCATATCGTTTTGTTAACCGCGCTTGTGTGAACTCATCAAGTTTTAAACTTGTTGGCCAATCATTATCAAATTTTAGAGAGTAATTGTTGATTTTTTGACAAAATATTATATTCATTAATTTTTGGTCTATTTCATCAATAGTGCCTTCCAGACGGTTCGGGTTTTGATAAGTTTCAAGAATCTTAAAAAGTATGTCATCATCATTTCCATTCATGGATACCCCATGTTGAATTAGTAAATCAACCATAGCAATATTGTTGTTTTCCACAGCAACATCCACCAATCCCACACGGGGGGCATACCTTTTAGAAACTGTTCCTGACTGCAATAAAATTGAAGCCATTTCAAGATTGTTGTATTTTACAGCATAGGCAAGGGGGGAGTGAGCATCTTTGTTAAGGTAATTGGGGTTTGCTTGATGTAAAAGCAAAAGCCATCCGATTTCAGTTAAATTATACTTTGCCGCTATGTGTAAAAGTGAATTTCCCTCAGGGTTTGTAATTGTCAAATCAACCTCATTCTCAAGCAATGCCTTGGTAAGTTCAATGTTGTTTGTTTCAACTGCTATTTGCAAAAGGGGTATTTTAGTATTTAAAAAGTTTTGGTTTTTTAACTCTTCTTTTAAAGGGCTGTTTTTATAATCATTTAAAAAAACCTTCCTTTTAATATTTGGGTTTATATTAAAAC
>JALWHA010000083.1 GCA_027038695.1 Acidobacteriota bacterium | reverse complement strand
GGTTGACAACAAAAAAATAGTTGTAAAAGATTACAAAAACAAAGGGTTTTTTATTAGGCTTTACGGGAAAAGAATGGCTAAAAGGGAATACAAAAACTATCTAATGGTAAACAGATTATTTGACTTCTTCCCTCAAACATACGGTATGCCAGACAAATACTCCCTTACAATAGAGTTTATTGATGGAAAGACATTTGGTGAGGTGAAAAAAAAGGAAGAATACTGCTTTGCAGTTGACGAATTGAAGAAGTGTATTAAGAAACTTCACTCTGAGAAGATTTACCACCTTGATTTAAGGAAAAGGGGAAACATAATAATAAAGAATGAAAGGGTTTATCTAATAGATTTGGTATCAATGGTTAAGTTAACTAGGTTCAGCCTGTTAAACCTTGTAAAGCCTGTTCTAAAACTTGCAGATACAAGCAGTGTGCTTAAATGGAAACAGTTTATCTGCCCTTCAAAACTCACAGAGGAAGAAAAGGAAAAATTAAAGAGGTTTCAGTGGGTAAGAATGCTATGGTTTTTTAACAAACCAAAACTTCCAGGGAAGAATTAATGGCAACATACTGGCATTTTGTCAAGGAAGGGGAATTAAACAACAAGATAAAAGAGATTATGGAAGAGTTTGAAGACTGCGCTATTGTTGAGGCAGACATTATAGTTAAAGAAGAGGGAGCATTTGTCAGAATTGAAAACATTGAAGACGCAAAAAAAATTCTCCTTCACAACACCCTGATTATTTACGGAAAGAATGAATCAAAAGGGTATGAAAAGGCTTTGAAAGAGATTGATTTTACTCAGGGGGTATTTATCACTGCTGAAAGCAAAACAGCAGACATTGAGAAAAAACTTATATCAGGTGTTCACGGGGCAAAGGAGTGCCACTTTGTTTTTGTTCAACCTTTTTAACGAGAATGTTTACAAAGCAACAAGCCACACAGTTGAGAAAAAGCATAAGGTTTTTCAAGAAAAGGGGCTTGAAAAACTTATACCTGAGGCTGTAAAAAAAAGAAATGAATGCCTTGAAAACGCCGAAAAAATATGGAAAGAAGCGAAAACAAACTTTGAAAAAAACGGAATTGAGGTTTTCTTTGCAAAAGATGGGAAACAGGTTAAAGAGTTTATAAAATCAAGGCTAAATAAAAACGAATTAATAGTTAAAGGCAAATCCTTAACAACAGAAGAGATTGAATTAAGGCAGTTTCTTGAAAAACAGGGGCACGAAGTTATAGAAACAGATTTAGGAGAATGGATAATCCAGCAGAGAAATGAACTGCCCTCTCACTTTACAGCACCTGCACTTCACCTGTCTAAAGAAGATGTCAGGAAAATGATTAATAAAAAGTTTAAAACCAATCTATCGTCAAACATAAAGGAATTAACAGAGTTTGTAAGAAAGCATTTAAGGAAAAAGTTTTTAAATGCAACCTGTGGGATAATAGGGGCTAACTTTATAATAGCAAACCCACCGACAATTATGGCTGTAAGCAATGAGGGTAATGTCTCATTAAGCGCAAGGCTTCCAGAAAAGGTTTTTGTAATTACAGGGTATGACAGGATATACAACACACCAGAGAAG
>JALWHA010000082.1 GCA_027038695.1 Acidobacteriota bacterium | reverse complement strand
AATGAAAATACCGTTGTTATTCCTCACATACCTGAAGAAAGCGACCTGTTCTGGACTGGAATTGTTGTTGTAAACCTTTCGGGGAAATTGAACAGGGTTGTCTTCCACTTCTATTACAGAAACGGTATGCCGTGTGAGAATGATTACTATTATGACCTGAAGCCGAATGAAAAACTAAAGGGGACAATGTCAGATTTATTCCCTGATTTGCCTGAAGGTGTTGTCTCGGCGGTGATTGAAGGGGAGTATAACATTTCAGGCTGCGAAATTTACGGAACTTACAATGCAGGTATAGCAGGCTTTCCCCTTGATTCTCTCTCTTCCGTTGAGGGTGTATTTCCTGTTTTTGTGAAGGAAAGCAACTGGAACGGGCTTGCTGTTTTCAACCCTCAGGATAAAAAGGCAAAACTTACTTTAAGCCTTTATGCAAAAGACGGAAGTTTGAAAGACCAGATTGTTATGGATTTAAACCCTTATGAGCACACTCAATTTGTTCTAAAAGATGTATTTCAAATAGAAGACGGGGATATTTTGCATTATTCTTCCGACATCCCTGTTTCAGTCATAGGGGTGCAGGGTGAAAAAAATTATAAAACAATGAATGCTATACCGGTAAGGTAAGGGTTTTGTATAAGACGAGATGAAAGGGTCTGGAAAAACTTAATCGCTTTTGAGTTTTCAAAATTTGCTTAAATCAGCAAATAAAAGTTGCGGTTAAGTTTTATTTCTCCTGACTCTTTCATTTCTTTTATTGTGTCGGCAATTCTTGCTAATGCTATGTTTATATTGTCTGTTGATTGCACCACAACAGGGATTTTGCCGAATTTTTCCTTTAATTTCTTAAAGTTGGGAGAAGGCATTCCGCTTGCTATTATATCCCTGTCTTTGAGTATTTCCATAGCCTTTTTTAGTTTTTCCTCGCTTCCGTGTTTTTCTTCCTTAACCTGTTTAAGCGGGTTTTCCATCTCTTTTTCAAAGGTTATTGTGTTTTTCTCAAGGTCTATTGTGTAAAAGAGTATTCTGTCAGAGTCTCCGAAATGGGTGTTTGCCACATTGCCGTTTTTCTCTGCTATTGCAATCTTAATCTTTCCCATTCTTTTCTCCCTCTTTCTCAATTTTAATAAAACAAAGGTGTTTGCTTCCAACCTTCCTTTCAGCAAGGACTTTAACAGGTATTCCCATTCTTTTTAACCTTTCGCACCAGAGTTTTTTCACTATCCCGAATGAATCGGGGGTTTCTCTCAAATACTTGACAAATAAGTCAATGTTGTCCTCTTCGTTTTGATAGGGGAATTCAACAAGGTTTCTGTCTCCGTATAAAACATGTGCAGAGCGGAACTGCGCTATTGCAATCTTTGAGTTTTTATCAAGGTATTTTTGATACTCTTTTACGAAGTACCTCATTGAGTTTCTTTTGTTTAAATCAGGAAAGATTATCCCGGAGATTGCCAGTACAAAAGGTAAAAAACCAAAAACAACAACAAAGATTGGGGTTAAGTATTTTTTTGCCTGTTTGCCTTTGTTTTTCAAAGTTAATATGAAAATAAGAAGCAGCAGAATGGTGGTGTTATTGAAAGCGAAATACATCCCTTCAGGGATGTTTTTATTGTTGAATATGAAGTAATAGAATATGCTATTCGCCATAATAATAAAAATTATTCCTGTTAAGTATAAAGCATATTTTACCCATTTTCTTTCTTTAAATTTAAACAGAAAGTCTGCGGTGATTATTGAGATAGCGGGGTACATTGGCAAAATGTATAGCCCCCTCTTACCGTTTGGGATTGAAAAGAATATCACGGTGAACAAAAACCAGGAAAAGAGAAATTTTTGTGAATCGGTTAATTTGGTTTCCTTTCTGTTTTTCCATATTTGCCAGAGAAAATAGTACAGAAAGATACTCCACGGAAAGAAGTCGTATATCAAAACCTTAACATAGTAATAGACAGGCTGAAAGTGGTGCCATGATTTTGCAAACCTGACAACGGTTTGTTTGAATAAAATGTTTTCAAGGTATGCTGTTTGCCCGCCGCTTAATGCCTGATAGATTAAAAGGATAAGCCATAAACCGACAGGGAATATGTATGCAAAAACTGTTTTTATGTTGAATAACTTTGTTTCTTTCCACTTCTTTGTGATTACAAGGTAGGTGATTATTGAGCCTAAAGGGATTATCAATCCGACAGGCCCCTTTGTAAGTGTCGCAAGCCCCATAGTGAAGAATGAAAGGGTTAACGCCCATTGTTTTTTGCCTTTTAAGTAAAGTAAGGCAAGGTAAACAGATAGGTATACAAGAAATGAAAGCACCATATCTATCTGCGCATGGCCTGACTGCCACCAAACCTTTGTGCAGGACGCAAAAATTAGAGACGACGCAAAGGCTATTTCTTCCGAATACCCAAGTTTCAATGCAATGAAGAAAACTAAAATTATGGACAAAGCCCCTGAAATTGCAACGGGAAGTATTCCGGCAGGGGTGTTAAACCCGCCTGTTATTTTTGAAGAAGCAACAATTGTCCAGAAGTAAAATGGCGGTTTGTCAGGGTATGGCTTTTTGTTTCTATGAGGCATAACATAGTTTCCCGACTCAACCATCTCTTTGGCAACAAGGACAAAGCGAGGTTCGTCTGGCTCCCATAAATCCCTGTAAAATGAGGGAATAAAATTGACAAAGAAAAAAATTAAAATTAGAAATACAAGGGAAAGCCTGTACTTCACGCTTCTTTTTCCCCCATACTTTCAAGTTGTTTCTTTTCCCTTAAACGGAAAACTATGTTTCTAACATAAACAATAAGCCCGCTTGCCTGGCCTAAAATAAATACAGGGTCTCTTCTGTAAACTGCATATATGAAAAGCATAATACCCCCTGTAAGGCTTAAATACCAGAATGCCATGGGGATTACGCTCCTTTTCTCTTTCTCGCTTGCAATCCATTGAACAATAAATCTTGCGGCGAATATAGCCTGCGCTGCAAATCCCCAGATTAAGAAGAATTTGTCCCAGTTCATTTATCTTCCTTTAAAACATCTTCGCTTGTTTTTTTGTATTCCCATTGCAAATATCTTTTTAACATCCACCTTACAGCCATAACATCGTTGAACCCCACAAATGCCCTGTTTAAAACGCCGTACTTTGATGTTCCTCTTATCCTTTCCCTGTGGTTTACAGGTATTTCGGTAATTGTGTAACCCTTCATTCTTACAAGGGTAGGGAAAAACCTGTGCATACCGTTGAATGGTGGCAAATCCTGAACGCATTCCCTTTTCATAACCCTTATTGAACACCCTACATCGGAAACGCTTTCCTTTGTCATCCAGTTTCTAAAACCGTTTCCTATTTTTGAGGAGATTTTCCTTATTATATTGTCCCTTCTTTTTGCCCTGATACCGTTTACCATGTCATAGCCGCTTTCTTCAAGGTGCTTTATCATTTTAGGCAAGTCATTCGGGTCGTTTTGCATATCCCCGTCAAGGGTAGCAACCAATTTCCCCCTTGCTTCTTTAAAACCTGCCAGAAATGCGGCAGTTTGTCCCCTGTTCTCTTTAAAGGAAAAAAACCTGACTTTATCAGGATATTGCTTTACCATTTCTTCAATTAAAGGAAGGGTATTGTCAGTTGAGCCGTCGTCAACAAATATTATCTCGGTTTTTTTATCAAAATCTTTCAATGCTTGAATTATCTCTTCTGTTTGCGGGACTATGTTTTCCTCTTCGTTGTAAACGGGGATAACTATAGAAAGGTAAATGTCAGTTTCGCTCATAAATTCTTACTCCCGAAAGTTTATTTCCGTAAAATTATACCATTGATTAAAAAAAACTCCAAAACTGCGTTTTTATGCCCAAAAGTTGTTTTAAGGTGACTCCGTAAAGTTGTTTTTTTTTCAAAAAAGTGCTTTTGTGTTAGAATTTATATGAGGTTGTGAAAAGTTTTCTTAAAAAATATAGAGAGGTGGTTATGTTTTCTAAAAAATTAAAGGTATGGATGAACGGGAAAATTATAGATTTTGAGGAGGCAAAGGTTAGTGTTCTCTGTCACGCTTTGCATTATGGCACATCCTTTTTTGAGGGAATAAGGGCTTATAAAACTAAAAAAGGCACTGCAATATTCAGGTTAAAAGAACATATTGACAGGCTTTTTAACTCTGCAAAGATTTACAGAACAGAAATCCCTTTTACAAGGGAAGAGTTGATTGAGGCGATTGTTGAATTAATAAAAGTAAATAACCTTGAAGCATGCTATATAAGGCCTCTTGTTTATAGAGGCTTAGGGGCTTTAGGTGTTAATCCGTTTAATTCTCCCGTTGAGGTTATGATTGCAGTATGGGAATGGGGTGCTTATTTAGGGGAAGAGGCTATAACGCAAGGGGTTGATGTTAAGGTTTCAACCTGGACAAAGATTGCCCCCAACACCTTGCCTGCGATGTCAAAGGCAGGTGCAAACTATATGAACGCTCAATTGGCAAAGATGGAAGCTATAATAGACGGTTATGAAGAGGGGATTCTTTTAAACGCTCAAGGTTTTGTGGCTGAAGGAAGCGGGGAAAACCTTTTTTTAATTAAAGACGGGAAGATTTACACAACACCTTATTCTTCATCTATCCTTCCCGGAATTACGAGAGATTCTGCTATCAGGATTGCAAGGGATTTTGGTTATGAGGTTATTGAAACAAACATTCCAAGGGAATGGCTTTACATTGCAGACGAATTGTTCTTTACGGGAACGGCGGCTGAAGTTACCCCTATAAAAAGTGTGGATAGAATAGCCATCGGCAAAGGCTCAAGAGGGGAGATTACCGAGAAAATACAATCCGAATTGTTTGGGATATTAAGCGGAGAAATTGAAGACAGGTATAATTGGTTAACTTATATTTGAAAATTGGAA
>JALWHA010000081.1 GCA_027038695.1 Acidobacteriota bacterium | reverse complement strand
AAAGATTTTGCAAACGCAGAGAGTTTTTTCCAGGGTGCCATAAATAGAGGAATGGCTACCTCTGAGGCTTATTATTACCTTGCAATGAGTCAACGGAATTTACCTAGAAGAAATAAAAAAATTGTGGAAAATCTTGAAAATGCTATTAATCTTGACCCTTTAAATGTAAAATACAGGCTTGCTCTGGCAGACTTTTTTTTAGAGAAAGGGGTAAAGTCAAAGGCGGTATATCATTACAAAAGGGTTTTAAAGTTGGATTCTAATAATAAAAGAGCAATACAAGTTTTACGAAATTTTGGTATAATAAAAGAAAAGAGTTTTTTTGGAAAACTGTTTCGCAATCTGTTTAAGAGAGGTTAAGATGAATTACAGTTTTTTCGGGTTAACTGATGTAGGGCAAAAAAGGTCCCATAATGAGGATGCTTTTCTCTTTGACGAATCTCACGGCCTTGCGGTTGTTGCTGACGGAATGGGAGGGCATGCCGCCGGAGAGGTGGCTTCGGGAATAGCGGTTGAAGTTATCCATGAATTTATTAAAACTATGGATAAAGAAGGTGAGGTTACATGGCCCTTTGAATACAATAATGAATTTTCATTTGAGGCGAATTTGTTGATTGCCGGTATTAATTTGGCAAATGATAAAATACTGCAGAAAGTTGACGAAAATAATAAGTTAAAGGGGATGGGGACCACTGTGGTTGCTGGTTTGTTTAAGGGGGGGAAGGTTACGATAGCACATATAGGAGATAGTAGGGGTTATTACTTTAGAAACGGTAAGTTAAACCTTATAACCGAGGATCATTCGTGGGTTAATGAACAGTTAAAAAAGGGTATTATTAGTGAAGAACAGGCAAGGGAGCATCCTTTTAAAAATGTAGTAACTCAGGCTTTAGGGAGCGGTGAAAAACTATTGGTTGATATAGATGAGGTTAAAACTGAAAATGATGATATTTTCCTTTTCTGTAGCGATGGTGTTAATTCAATGCTTTCATATGATGAGATGCAATCTATTTTTGAGAATTATTGTAAGAATATTGAAGATCTTGCTAAAAAGTTGATTGAGGCTGCCAATAACGCCGGTGGAGATGATAATATTACCGTAATAATTGTGAGGGCTTATGAATAATGTTAATTTTTACTTGACAAATGGAAAATTTTCTTTTATTGTAAATTCTAAATTGAGATAAAAAAAATATTAGGAAGGTGGGCTGTGTTATTTAAAAGAAAAAAACAGTTAGTCGGGCTTGACATTGGTTCCTCTTATGTAAAATTAGTAGAATTAAAAGATTTAGGTAAGGGGAAGAATTACCAACTTGTAACCGCTGGTGTTGAGCCGGTCCCGCCTCAAAGTATTGTTGATGGCGGGATCATGGATTCTTTTGCAGTATCTGAGGCGGTTAGAAACCTTTTTGAAAGGTTGAATGTTAAAAACACTAAAGTTGCTATTGCGGTATCAGGTAATGGGGTCATTATTAAAAAAATTACCTTACCCAAGATGAGTATGGACGAATTGAATGATCAGATCAGGTTTGAGGCGGAACAGTACATCCCTTTTGAGATTGACGAGGTAAATATTGATTACGAAGTTGTTGATTCAAGTGAAGAGGACCAGATGGATGTTGTTCTTGTTGCGGCTAAAAAGGATGTAATAAGCGACTATACCTCTGTTGTTGTGCAGGCCGGGTTAGAACCTATAGTGGTTGATGTTGCTGCGTTTGCTTTACAGAATGTTTATGAATACAGTCATGTGATTGACCAGGATTTGATTACTGCTTTAGTAAATATAGGTGCATCATCTACAAATATTAATATTTTATTAGGGAATAAGTCTCTGTTCTGGAGAGACCTATCGGTAGGCGGGTCATTATATACCCAAAATATTCAGAAAGAATTGGGTATTGATTATGACAATGCTGAAAATCTTAAGAAAGGGAATAGTGTTGAAGGAATCTCTTTTGATAGCGTTATTCCCATAATTGATCAAACTTCACAGGAATTAATTGGGGAATTTTTGAAAACGTTTGAGTTTTTTAAAGCAACCTCACAGTTTTCTACAATTGACAAAATAGTTTTATCAGGTGGCACAGCTAAAACTCACGGATTGGATAAGATGTTAGAGGATAAGTCAGGGGTAAGGGTTGAGATATTTAATCCTTTTGAAAGTATAAAAATTGACGAAAGCACATTTGACCCTGAGTTTGTAAATGAGGTATCTACAATGGTTTCAATAGCAGTGGGATTATCACTGAGAAAGGAGATGTAAATGATACAAATAAATCTTCTTTCAGGGAAAGAAAATTTAGCAAAAGATTTTGATACAAAGGTTTTTGCTCCTAAAGAGTCAGGTGGAGGTGGAGGAAGTGACCAGTTGTATCAAATAGGTGCGGCGATTGTTTTTGTTGTGGGTCTGGTATTGCTTGGTGTTTGGATTTTTAGTGCTTATAGTACTATGACTGGAGCAAAAAGAACATTTAACCAAAAAAGAAATGAAAAGAAAAAATATGAAAGTTTAATTAATGAGCAGAAGGTTTTGAAAAAGGAATTGGCTATGTTGAAAAGAAAAACCGAGCTTATAAACAGTTTAAAAGCAAAACAGTCTGTTCCGGTAAAGATCCTTGAGGAACTCTTTAATAGATGTCCTGATAGTGTCTGGTTTGAAAGTATAACCAAAAAAGGTGATAGTCTTAAACTGAAAGGGCAGGCTAAGAATTCCGAGGCGGCCAATAATTATTATCAGTTACTCTCAAAATCAATTATTGTAAGAGATATACAATATCCGGTTTTAAAAAGGCTTGAAAAGGCTAAGATTCCCGGAATTGTTTATTTTGAATTTAAAATAACGCTAAACGATAAAATGGATAAGGAGTAAGTTATGGAAAATCTATCTCCTAAAGCACAAGCGGGATTATTGGTCGGTTTGCTTGTCGTTTTTTATCTGGTCGGATATATGGTATTTATAAAAGGGTGGCATGAGACTACTGCAAAATACAATAAGCAGATTGAAAAACTTAACGAAGAGATAAAAAATGCAAAAAAATTAACTAAAAATATTGAACAATTTAGGGCTCAAAAGAAAGATCTTCAAAGGCAGCTTGCTATCTTAAAAGAAATTTTGCCGAGTAAAGAAGAAGCGGGTCAACTGTACAGTAAACTTAATAAAATGGCTCAAGAAAGCGGAGTGGAAATAGTTGAGATAAAGGCGGGAAACAAGAAGCCGATGGGCATTACTTTTGAATTACCGTACAAGATAAAGATGAGGGCAAGATATCATGATGTCGGATTCTTTTTTGCAAAATTGGCTAATTTTGAAAAAATTATCAATATAACTCAATTTAAAATGAAAAAGCCCTCAAAACTATCGGCAAAATTTTCAGTTAATGTTGATTGTACTGCCTCAACTTATATCTATAACGAACAGGCAGACAACATTCAAGGTAATAACTCTAAAAACAGAAATAGGAGATGAACATGAAAAGGGTAATTGTATCTTTAATAGTTGTTTCTTTTGTCTTCTTCGCGTTTGCTCAGGAGAAACATGAGAAAAAAGTTAAGAAAGAGCAAGCTAATAACCCTGAGGTGATATCTCCTTATACTTACCAGCCTAAATCTAAAAGAGACCCTTTTATATCTCCTTTTGATTTAGAGGTTTTAAGGGGTACGAAAAAGAAAAAGGTACCGGGTATTGCCGGTATGTCAATTGACGAAATAGTCCTTCAGGGGATTATTAAATCCAAAGAAAGAGGCTATGAAGCCTTGGTTTTAGGTAGTGATAATAAGGTTTACTGGATAAAACCAGGTGATAAGTTATATGATGGAGAAGTATTGGAAATCGGAATGAGTAAAAAGTCTCCCGATGAAATATCTTCTCCTGTAGAAGCTGGAAAAGTTTTCGGATATGTTAAATTCAGGCAATACGTTAACGACCCAAATTTAATAAAACCGTATAAAGATATTAAAAAATATTTGGATAAATAGGAGGGGTAAATGTTTAAACGAGTTTTTCTGTTACTTTGCTTAATTTCTTTAAGCCATGTTGTTTTCGGGTTTTCTATTAAGGGAGTTAACTTTGTAGAAAACAAAAGCGGAACCAAGGTTACGGTTATACACGATAGTGATAAACCCCTCCACTATAGCGTTATTGCTAATGACGAAAGGTTATTCGTGGTTGAAGTTGAGGGGATTTCAAACATTAATGGGGAAGTGCCTATTATTAATACCGAGGAAGTCACTTCTTTTAACGTAGAGCCTGTGGACAATAATTTAAGGTTTACTTTTTTGTTGAAAAATGGGGTAAAGGCAAAAGTTATAAATAAAAATAGAACATTATCTTTTATTTTTTATCCTGTGAAAAACAAAACATTTATAAAATCTGTTGATGTAGAAGATGTTCTTGATAATTTAACCCTTGTTAAATTTGCCTGCAATAAAAAACCATACTATACCGTTGAGAAAGATAAAAGTGTGGTTACAATGGTATTACACAATGTGTCATTGGCAAAAGGTATTAGTGATGTAAAAGGTGTTAGCATTCGTCAATTAGGTGACGATGTTGTTGTTAAAGTTAAAAGAGATGTTGAACATTTATCTACAAGGGTTAAGTTTGTAAACAATAGATTGCTTCTTTATGTTGGAGAACAGGTGCAGGCTGCCGAAAAGACTACACCTGATGAAGTAACTGGGGGCAATGAGCCTCAGTATGCTTTTCTTACAAAAACTATAGCCGGTGGACAGAAAAAGTACGTTGGTGAAAAAATAGGATTAATTGATATCAAAGATATTGATATAAGAGACCTATTGAGATATATTGCAGATTTTGCTGGGTTGAATTTAATTGTTGATTCTTCAGTGCAAGGTACAGCTACATATAGGTTTAAAAATATACCGTGGGATCAAGCATTAGACATTATATTGAAAGACAAAGGTCTTGGAAGTGAATTACAAAACGGAGTCTTGAGGGTTGCTACTCTGGATAAATTTAGGAAAGAGGCTGAGGAGAGAAGGAAACTTAAAGAGGAAAAGGAATTATCAGTTGATACCCAGACTATTGCAAAGTCATTATCCTATGCGAAGGCAAAAGATGCTGAACCGATTTTGAAATCCTTTTTATCTAAAAGGGGTCAGATAATTGTTGATGAGAGGACAAACACTGTAATCATCACTGATATTCCTAAAAAGATACCACCAATTCTTGAGATGATAGACCTTTTAGATAGGGCAAATACTCAAGTGTTGATTGAGGCGAGAATAGTTGAAACCAAAAAGGTTTTTGCTAAAGAGATAGGTATACAATGGGGATTTACAGGTATTTATGATTCTTCGTTAGGTACTCAAACCGGAATGTCTTTCCCTAACACGATCAGGGTTGGTGGAACTGTTAACCCTGCGGATGGTAGTATAGGTGCAATAGGTAGCGGTTATGCTGTAAATCTTCCTGCAGTAAACACCACCTCTTCTTTGGGGTTAATGTTAGGAAATGTTTTAGGTTCATTTTCTTTAGATATGGTTCTTTCTGCAATGGAAAACGAAGGTATGGGGAGAATTTTATCAAGGCCGCATGTGGTTGCTCAGAACAATAAAACAGCCGTAATTGAAAGTGGTGCAAGAATACCTATTCAGACGATTCAGAATAATACCGTCACTGTTAAATACATCAATGCTTCATTAAAACTTGAAGTAACTCCTCAAATTACAGCAGAGGGTACAATAATTATGGATTTAAATGTTAAGAAAGAAGAGCCTGATTGGACACATACGGTACAGGGTAACCCAACTATTATTACCAGAAATGCGAATACTGAGGTTTTGGTGAAGGATGGGGGCACTACGGTAATCGGCGGTATCTTTCAGGTTAATGACCAGAATTCTAATGATTATGTTCCTGGATTGCATAATATCCCGCTTTTAAGCTGGTTATTCAAACACAAATTACAAAGTTCTGAAAATAACGAGTTATTAATCTTTATTACACCGAAAATCGTTAAATAATATAAAAAGGAGAAGGTTATGATTAAAAAATTGATTGCCTTTCTTACGGTCTTTGTGGCAATTGCCGGGATGGTTGCTTGCAGCGGAGGTGCAGAGGGAGATGCGCAGGTGCCTGCTACCTTTAAAGTTGAAAGTATTGTGTCTGAGGGGAATACGAATAACGTTGAAGCTGATATGGTGAATAGTGACGACGGGTTGACTGCTGATTATGTTACTGTTACTGTAAGTAATTACTTGAAAAATGCTTCTTCAACTCCTTCGCATTTTAATGATGTAACTATATATAAATATTCTGTACACTTTTATAGGAATGATGGTGGTAAAGTTTTTAATGATTTTGATAGGTCAATTACAGAAACAGTTAATGCAAATAGTACTAAAAGTTTTAGTCTTGAGTTAGTAACTTTGGAGGAAAAGACGCACGGTGTTCTTGCTGGAACTTATTCGCCTTACACTATGAATGCAGAAATTACATTATATGGTAAAAATGGATCAGGCCAATATGTTCAGGCAAAAGGGACAATTGGGGTGACAATAGCAAACTTTGGTAATGATACTACTAATTTGCAACCTAAAATAGATTTGTTCACAGTTGATAAGAATATCATTTCTGATGGAGATGATGTAACAGTTTTTTGGTTAATTTCAGGAAGTGCATCTAATATTGTTATTAACCCAGGGAATATTCATGTAAAACCCAGTGAAAATTTTCCCTACGGATCTTATACTTTTCATAATGTGACGCCTCCTGTTACTTATACTTTAATAGTGACGAGTCCTTTTGGCTCTGATTCGCAAGATCTTACAGTTTCTGCAGTGTCTGCTGGAGGCGGAGGTGCAGCTGCTCCCGTTATTAACCTGTTTATGGTAAGTCCTTCAACTATAAACAGTGGAGAGCAGGCTGTTATCAGTTATGATGTTGCCAATACTGATACTTTAACTCTTTATCCTGGAGAACAGGTTTTAACTCCCTCAAGTGGTGAGGTTACTGTGAGTCCACAGTATACTACTGACTATGTTTTGGTTGCCAAAAATAATGAGGGAGGAATTACTTCTGCTAAAACTACATTAACTGTAACAAGTGTTCAGGATGTTACCATTACAATGTTTACGGGTACAAGGAGTGAAGTTGAAGCCGGCGATGTGATTACATTGTATTGGACCATAGAAGGCAGTTACGATAAAGTTGAACTCTTTCCCTGGAACGCAGCTAACGACGATGATAAGATTATGGATGTAACCAACGTGCATTCTATAGTCACTCCGCCCATTAATGCTGATACTAAGTTTGTGCTTTCGGTTTATTCTGGAGACAAAATTATAAATGCTACTTTTGAGGTTAAATTAGCGGATAATAATTAACAATAAGGGAGTTTAATGCTTGGTAAAATTGATCTTGTCAAACAAGTAGAAAAGAAAATAAAAAATGGTGATTTTAAAGGGGCACTCGGTGATGTTACCGAGTGCCTTGAATTATATCCAGATTTTCTTGTTGCAAAAGTTCTTAAAGCCGAATGTCTTTTAAATTTAAACAATCCAGATGAGGCTTTGACTTTGGCTAATGAAGTTCTTTTTTCGGCTCCGGACAATATTAAAGCAAGAAAGATTGCTTTTGATGCTAATTTAAGAATAGGTAATATTGATGAGGCTAAAAGCCATCTTGATTTTTTAGGTTTTCTTTTGCCTGTTAATCATTCGTATCTTGCCGAGGCTAAAAGGAAGATTGATGAAGTCGATAATTTAACAAACGATACAGATTCCCCTAACGATGATTTTGTAATTGAAAGAAATGATGTGGTTATTGATGAAGGCGAAGATGATGAAGTAATTGAAGGGGATAGGGGTGATGTTGTTTCGGATTCTTTAGAAGTTAAGCTGGAAAAAGTAACTGATTCCCATCCTGATGTTTCTGTGTCAGAAGTTGATACAGCAATATTTCAATCTCCTGAAATTGAGATTGTTGAAGAAAATAATAAAAGTGACGATTTTTTGATTAACTCATCTGAAATAGACAGTGAAAGTCAAGAAAAAGAAGAAATAATATATGAAGAAGCTGATATGGTTGATAAAGAAGAATTTGTTACAGGAGTTTTACCTGAACAGATCTCAACAGTTACTCTCCCTGAGAAAAAAGAAAAGTCTGATATTAAAACACGTACTCTTGCTTTAATTTATGAGAGACAGGGGATGTTTGAAGAGGCTTTGGAAATTTTGCAAAATCTTTACGAAGAAAACAAAAATGATGAGTTGCTCAAAGATATTGAAAGAATAGAGTCTAAGCTCCATCCTACCGGCAAAGGAGATTTGATAGTTAAAAAGATTAAAATTTTAGAAAATTGGTTAGAGAGAGTAAAATGGCATTCAAGCAATTAATTTCAGATCTTGATTTAAAATCAATTCTTGTTTTTGATAGTCAAGCATTGCTTATTTATGCTTCAGAAGCACTTTATGATTATACTCATGAACCTGAGATGTTGGCTGTAGAGTTATTGGATTTTATAAATTCACTTAAGCCCTTGCCCCTTTTTTCTCCAGATCACTATGTTGTCAGAGCAAACGGGTTAACTTATTTTATTAAGAAACATCAAGACTTTTTTGTTGTTGTTGTTGCAAATGAATCTAAATTTTTAAAAGCAAAGTTTGATTTTATTAAAGCTTATAACAGGATAATTAAAACTCTTTTATGAATCTTTATGGCTTTAGTTTTAAAAGAAGGTGTGAAAAATTAAGGGATTTTTTGTCATTAGACGAAAAATCAGCTGTTTTTTTTTCTCATTCAAAAGATGTTTTTTATTTTTCCGGTTTTACGGGCAGCAAGGCCTTTCTCTTAATAACATCGGACAAAGCCTATCTTATTACTGATTTTAGGTATTTTGAGCAGGTTACCCAAAATAATTTTTTCGGTGAATTGTTTAAGGTCAAAACAAGTTATTTTGACGATACCGCAGGGCTGATCTATTCACTTGGTTTAAAAATAGTTTTTGTAGATGAAGTAAAAACTACTTGTGAGGTTTTTAACGAGTTTTCTTCAAGGTTACCTCAAGTAGAGTTTAACTTTAAAAAAAACTTAGGCTTGGAAATAAGATGTATAAAAGAGGAAGAGGAAATTACTATACTTTCTGAAGGGGCTATCAAAACTTCAATGGTTTTTGAAAAATCTCTAAAGTTTTTAAAAAAAGGAATAACAGAGTTGGATTTTGCTTTGATAATAGAGGATTTACTTAAAAAAGCAGGTTTTAAAACACCGTCATTTCCTCCTATTGTATTATTCGGAAAAAGAGCCAGTATGCCACACGGAGAGCCTTCCAATGCTACTTTAAATGAGGACCAATGTGTTTTGGTTGATTTTGGGGGAATTTATCAGGGGTATTGTACTGATTTTACACGGACGGTTTTTTTCGGGAAACCTGATTCTTCTTTTGAAAATATTTACAATAAACTGCTTAAATGCCAACAAACTGTTATAAATAAAGCGAGAAAAGGCATGAGGTCGTTGCAAATAGATGCTATTGCAAGAGAGTGTCTTGATAGGGAAAGTTTGGGGGAATTTTTTAGACACGGTTTAGGGCATGGAGTAGGTTTAGATATTCACGAGTCCCCTTTTATCTCTCCTTTTGAAGATACTCTTATTGAAAACGGCATGGTTTTTACAATTGAGCCGGGAATTTATTTTGAAGGTAAGTTCGGGATCCGGATAGAAGATATGGTTGTGGTCAAAAATGATGTGTTGAATGTGTTGACTGATTTTCCAAAAGAACTTATACTCATTAAGCAGGAATAACGGAGGTGTTTTATGTACGATACAAGTGATTTTAGAAACGGGTTAAAAATTGAAATTGACGGTACCCCTTTTGAGATAATAGAGTTTTTGCATGTAAAGCCGGGCAAGGGCGGTGCTTTTGTTAGAACAAAGTTAAAAAACCTTCAAACAGGGGCTGTGTTAAATAAAACATTCCGTTCAGGTGAGAAGGTGGGGAAGCCGGATCTGGTTGATAGGCATATGCAATTTCTTTATTCTCAAGGCGAGGATCTTGTTTTTATGGATCTGGAAACTTATGAACAATTTACCATTGAGTCTGAGAAGATTGCAGATAAGGCTAAGTTTTTGAAAGAAAATATGGAAGTTGACGTCCTCTATTACAAAAACCAGCCGATTTCAGTAGATTTACCTACCTTTGTGGAACTTGAGGTTGTTGATACTGAACCGGGTTTTAAGGGGGATACCGCTACCGGAGGTACTAAACCTGCTGTGCTTGAAACAGGAGCAAAAATAAATGTTCCTCTTTTTATAAACATAGGTGATAAACTAAAGATAGATACAAGGACCGGACAGTACGTAGAGAGGGTAAAATAATGAATATTGACGAAATTAAACAGTTAATGGAAGTGTTTGCAAAAAACGGTTTAACAAAACTTGAACTTTCAGACGGTGATTTTAATATAAAACTTAAAAAAGAAGTGTCTGAAGTTAGAGTTGTTCAACCGGTACAATCTCAACCTCTCATAGCTGAGTCAGCGATAAAGCCTGAAATTACCGAGGCAAAAGAAGAAGAGCTGGGAGAAGATGTCATTATTATAACTTCTCCTATTATTGGGACTTTTTACAGAGCACCGAGTCCTGATTCCGATCCTTATGTTGAAGTGGGAACAAGGGTAAAAAAAGGCGACATTCTTTGTATTGTTGAGGCTATGAAGATTATGAATGAAATTGAAAGCGAGTATGATGGTGTCATAGTAAAGATCTTTCCTGAAAACGCCGAACCAGTAGAATATGGCCAAAAACTTTTTGCATTAAAGCCAGAGTAAAAAGGGAAGGGTATGTTTAAAAAAGTTTTAATTGCCAATAGAGGGGAAATAGCTTTAAGGATTATAAATGCTTGCAGGGAATTGGGAATTAAAACAGTTGCTGTTTATTCCGAGGCTGATAAAAATTCCCTGCATGTTAAATTTGCTGATGAGTGTATTTGTATAGGGCCTGCTCACAGTTACAAAAGCTATCTTCATATTCCTTCAATAATCGCAGCAGCTGAGATAACCGGTGCTGATGCTATTCACCCTGGTTACGGTTTTCTTGCCGAAAATGCTCAATTTGCCGAGGTGTGTAAGAGTTGCGGTATTACCTTTATTGGGCCGGAACCGAATCACATAAGGTTGATGGGCGATAAATCAGTCGCAAGGCAAACCGTTATGAAAAGGAATGTACCTATTGTTCCCGGTAGCAAAGGAGGGGTCTCTGATATAAAACGTATGAAGGAGTTAGCGGCTGAAATAGGCTATCCGGTTATTTTAAAGGCTTCGGCAGGCGGCGGTGGAAAGGGAATGAGGGTGGCGTGGAGTGAAGAAGAATTACAGTGCCAATTTGAAACCGCTAAAAATGAGGCATTTTCAGCCTTCGGAAATGATGAAATTTATCTTGAAAAATATATTGTAAATCCGAGACATATTGAAATTCAACTTGTTGCTGATAAATTTGGTAATGTTGTGCATCTAGGAGAGAGGGAATGCTCTATTCAAAGGAATCACCAGAAAATAATAGAAGAAGCGCCGTCGGCGGCGTTAAATGATGAGTTGAGAAAATCAATGGGACAGGCAGCTAAAAAGGTTGCTTCCACTATAGGGTATTCCAGTGTAGGTACTGTTGAATTTCTACTGGACAATGAAAATAATTTTTATTTTATGGAGATGAATACCAGAATCCAGGTAGAACATACTGTAACTGAAGGGATAACTGATATAGATCTCGTAAAACTTCAGATTGAAATTGCTTCCGGTGAACAGTTGCTGTTAAAACAAAAAGATATAAAAATAACCGGACATGCTATCGAATGCAGAATTAATGCCGAAGATTCGAAGACATTTATGCCTTCTCCAGGAAAAATTGAAGCGTTTCATACTCCGGGAGGTCCAGGTATAAGGATAGATACCGCTGCTTATGCCGGATATACGGTTCCTCCGTATTATGATTCTATGATTGCCAAAGTAATTGCTCACGGTAGAGATAGGAAAGAGGCTATAGCACGTATGAAAAGGGCTCTGGAGATGTTTCTTTTAGAGGGAATAAAGACAAATATCCCTCTTCATTTGCGTATTCTTGAAGACGAGTTTTTTGTTAAGGGGCAGTTAAACACACATTTTATGGAAGAGTTTTTTAAAAGACATGCGGTATTTAGTACTGAGTGATATTCACTCAAATATTGATGCTTTCAATTCGGTTTTATCTTTTTTCAAAAAGAAAAAATATAATAAAATTTTATTTTTAGGGGACCTTGTAGGTTATGCAGCAGCACCTAATCAGGTTGTTGAAAAGTTTTGTTCTTTAAAAGGAACAAGTTATGTTAGAGGCAATCATGATAAAGTGTGTGCCGGGTTAGAGCAGGGGAATCATTTTAACGATAAAGCAAAAGCGGCGGCATTATGGACAATGCAAAAATTAACACGTAAAAACTTAAATTTTTTACGACGTATGCCCCAGGGTCCTTTGGTAGTTAATCAGGATATTTTAATTGCTCACGGTTCTCCTATTAATGAGGATTTTTATGTTTTTTCAGATTTTGATGCCTATCAGATATTTATGCATACTAAAAATTTTATAACCTTCATAGGACACACTCATTTGCCTATGGTGTATGAATTTGACGGGGAAGATATAAGAGGTTTTTGGTTAACAGATAGAATGGTTTTAAAACTTAACAGAAAGCATAGGTATATTATTAATCCCGGTTCTGTGGGCCAACCTCGGGATAGAAATCCGAAATCTTCCGCCATAATATATGATAGTGATTTGGATAAAATTTACGCTTACAGAATAAAATACAATATACAATCTGCATTTAATAGGATAAAAAAGAGACAACTTCCGATTCACCTGGCAATAAGGCTTGAATATGGTGTTTAATAGGAGGAAAGGGTTTACCGTTATAGAATTGATGGTTGTAATGACCATTATACTTCTTCTAGCTTCTGTTGCGGTAAAATTAAACAAAAAAGCCATTATTAAGGCAAAAGAGTCTGTTTTAAAGGAAAATTTATTCCAGATGAGGCAGGCTATTGAGCAGTATTATGCGGATAAAGGGCATTACCCCGATAGCCTTGAAACACTGGTTGATGATGGTTATTTAAGGGAAATTCCTAAGGACCCGTTCACTAAATCTTCAGATACATGGCAGGTGGAATATGAAAATCCTGAAGATGTGGGTGAAGATTATGAACCTGGGATAATAGACGTAAAAAGCGGGTACTCCGGAGTTGCTTTAGATGGAACCAACTATGATGAATGGTAACAAAAAGGGCTATATTTTAACTGCTACAATTGTTATGACGGTTATTCTTTCAATATCCATGGCTATGATAGCGGAAAAATGGACTTATATCATCAAAAGGGAAAAGGAAAACGAGCTTCTTTTCAGGGGAGAACAATACGCTCAGGCTATAAGAAGGTTTTACCTTATGCATAAAAGGTATCCTTTTAATCTTGAGGAACTTGTTACTTCTTATCCGAGATGTATTAGAAAACTTTACCGTGAACCTTTTTCCAAACGAGGGGAGTGGGGATTGATTTACCTTTCCGATCTGGCAAGCGGCAAGGTTTTTAAGAAAACAAATAATCAAAGTAACGAAAGTGTTAGGCCCAATCCGGTCCCGCTTGGACAAATATATACAAAGAGTATTGAACCTATGATGGCAGGACAGATAGTTGGTGTTTTTTCAAAATCTAAAGAAAGACCCTATAAGGATTTTATGAAGGGGGAAATTTATTCTGATTGGAAATTTTTAGCACCTGTGAGTGTAAGGCAAAAGAAAATAAAATTAAGGAGAAAATCTAATGAAGTTCAATGACTCCAACCTGCAAACTGCTTCTGAATGTTTAAAAGTATTGTCACATCCTCTTCGTCTAAAAATTCTGTTTTTAATAAAAGATTCTCCTTTAAATGTTTCTTCTATAGAAAACCTTACTGGTTCAAGTCAATCAAATGTTTCTCAACATCTTGCGATTATGAGGTACAACGGAATGGTAAGACAGGAGAAGAAAGGTAATGAGGTGTATTATTCCGTTGCCTCGGACAGATTAAAAAGTTTGTTGGAAATTATCGGGGATTTGCTTTGTGAAAGGAATTAAGTATTTTTTTGCTACCTTTTTTTACTGTGGGTATTTCCCTTTAGCGCCGGGGACATTTGCGTCTTTAATTACGGGAATTTTAGGATACGTTGTTCTTTCTTTATTCGGCATTTATGCTTTGACAATATTTTTTTTGGTTGTTACCGCTTTGGGTTTTGCGGTTTCCGGAGACGTGGAAAAGTATGAAAGCAAAAAAGACCCTTCCATAGTTGTTATTGACGAGGCTTCAGGTATATTGATATCAATGTTAATGGTGTCATTTTTTTTCAAAAGTCATATGCTTAATTTAATCTTATCATTTGTGTTTTTTCGTCTGTACGATATTACTAAATTGTATCCGGTAAATAAAATGGAAAAGATGAAGGGGGGAAACGGTATAATGCTGGATGATATTTTAGCGGGTATAATGGCGGGGCTAACTTCATTGGCTATTATTTTATTGTCAGGAGAGATAATATGAAGACTTTCTATCATAGAGAATCGGATTTTTCATTAAATGCATCGGTAGTTACTATAGGTAATTTTGACGGAGTGCATCTGGGGCATCAAAAAATAATAAATTCTGCAAAAGAGTACGCAGAAAAAATGCAGATTCCTCTTGTCGTGGTTAGTTTTGACCCTCACCCCGGGAAGATTTTATATCCTGCTAAAGCCCCAAAACTTATTAAAACAAGGAAACAAAAAAGAGATATCTTAAGAAAAATGGGGGTGAATTTTTTCTATATAATAAATTTCACTCCTTCTTTTGCAAAGAAATCACCTGAAGAATTTGTTGACGAAGTAGTGGTGGATGGCGCCGTTAATGGAACTGGCAAATCAATATATCTATTTGGGTCGTTATTAAGCAGGATACAAACAGGGTACATTTATCATTACATTTGGGGAATCGTTATTGGACTTCTGATCCTATTGGTGTAAAGAGGTAGAAAATGGGTGGAATTCAGATTTTAACGATAGTGACCTTTTTTCCACTAGTTGGCGTACCGTTACTGTTTTTAGTTAAGCGGGAAAATGTTGAGTTGCAGAAGAACATTGCTCTTGCGGTAACAGCGTTGGATTTTGTGTTCTCTTTGTATCTGCTTCTCTTTTTTGATCCCGGGAATCCTGGATTTCAATTCGTGGAAAAGAGGAAGTGGATTGAATCCATAGGGGCTCAATATTTTGTTGGTATTGATGGGATTTCTCTATTTTTGTATTTGTTAACAACGTTTACCTGTCCTATCTGTATATTATCTGCCTGGAGGTATATAGATAAGTATGAAAAAGAGTTTCTGATATGCATGCTCGTTCTTGAAGTGGGAATGTTGGGGAC
>JALWHA010000080.1 GCA_027038695.1 Acidobacteriota bacterium | reverse complement strand
TGGAGACAACCTGACAATCAGGGTAGAATTGATAACCCCGATCGCAATGGAACAGGGTTTAAGGTTTGCTATCAGGGAAGGCGGAAGGACAGTTGGAGCCGGAACAGTTACAAATATTATTGAGTAATGGAGATTGATTTATGAGAAGCGATAGAATAAGAATCAGGTTGAAAGCATACGACCACAGGGTGTTAGACCAGTCTACATCTGAAATTGTGGATACAGCGAAGAGGACGGGTTCCGAAGTTTCGGGCCCCGTACCCCTTCCTACCGAAATATCAAGATTTACCGTAATCAGGTCTCCGCATGTAAACAAGAAGTCAAGAGAACAGTTTGAAATTAGAGTTCATAAGAGATTGATTGATATTCTTGAACCGACGGAGAATACTATTGAAGCTTTAATGAAACTTGAACTCCCTGCAGGAGTTAATGTGGAGATTAAGGCTACGGAAAAGAAGAATTAATTAAATGTCCCAGTTGAATTTGGAGGAAGATGTTATGGTTAACGGACTAATAGGGAAAAAAATCGGTATGTCACAGGTTTTTGACGAAAACGGAAGGCTAATTCCTGTGACTTTAATAAAAGCAGGACCATGTGTTGTTGTGCAGGTAAAAACTAAAGATAGAGATGACTATGAAGCCGTTCAGTTAGGCCTTGTTGAGAATATAAACCCTAAGAATATTAAAAAGCCTATTAAAGGCCATCTCGAGAAGGCAGGCGTAGGTACGGTAAGGGTTTTAAGAGAATTTAAGCCTGACGGTGAAGTTGAGCCGGGCCAGAAGGTAACTGTAGAGATCTTTGAAGGTGTAGAAAAGGTCAACATTACTGGAAAATCCAAAGGTAAGGGATTTCAGGGTGTTATTAAGAGGCATGGTTTTGGTGGAGGAAGAGCAACTCACGGTTCAATGTTCCACAGAGCACCAGGTTCGATAGGTCAGTGCGCGTGGCCATCAAGGGTTTTCCCTGGTAAAAAACTTCCCGGTCAGATGGGAAATAAAAAGGTTACTGTAAAAGGCTTGAAGGTTGTTGGTATTGATAAAGAGAATAACCTTTTAATTGTAAAAGGTGCTGTCCCGGGAAGCCGCGGCAGTTACGTTTTCATAAATAAGGCTTAAGTGGGGTAGGTTATGGCTAAGGTTAAAGTGATAAATTTAGACAACCAGGTTGTTGACGAGGTGGAACTTAACCCTTCTCTTTTTGAGGTTGAATTAAACGAACATCTGATATGGGAAGCGTTAAATGCAACTCTTGCAAATAGAAGGGTAGGTACAGCCTCAACAAAAAATAGAAAAGATGTTAGAGGCGGCGGTAAAAAACCGTGGAGACAAAAGGGAACCGGTAGAGCAAGGCACGGAAGTACAAGGTCTCCGATCTGGGTAGGCGGTGGTACGGTGCACGGTCCCAAACCGAGAGATTTTTCCGTTAAATTTCCTAAAAAGAAAAGAAGAAAGGCAATCAAAATGCTTCTTTCCGATAAAGTAAGAAATGAGAAACTTTTGGTTGTTGACAGGTTTGATATTGAGCAGCCTAAAACAAAGTTTGTTTACGAAAAGGTAGTTAAGGGGTTGGATGTTAATTCCGGATTGTTAGTTGACGGAAAACTAAATAGAAACCTCTACCTTTCATCAAGAAACATACCGAGGTTGAAGTCTCTTGTTGCAACGGATTTGAATGTTTTTGACTTAATAAAATATGATTATCTGCTTGTCAGCCTTGATGCTTTGAGGGAAATAGGGGAGGTGCTCAAATGAGAACCGAATACGATATTATATTAAGGCCAATACTTTCCGAAAGAAGCACCTTCCTTCAGGAAAGGGAAAATGCGTATACTTTTGAAGTAGCAAAAGATGCTACTAAAATTCAGGTTAAAAAGGCTGTTGAGAAGATCTTTGGTGTTAAGGTTAAGTCGGTTAGGACAATTAATGTAAAGGGAAAGAAGAAGAGATTGGGCAGATTTGAAGGCAAGAGAAGAGATTGGAAAAAGGCTATTGTTTATCTTGCCGACAAAGAACAAAAGATCGACTTCTTTGATAATGTTTAGGAGAGTGAACTATGGCGTTGAAAAAGTTTAAACCATATACTCCGACCAGAAGGTTTATGACGGTTGCCGATTATTCGGTGCTCACTAAAAAGGAGCCTGAAAAGTCATTGACCGAGCCTTTGCGTTCCAGAGGGGGAAGAAATAACCTCGGTAGGGTTACCGTAAGGTTCAGAGGCGGAGGCCATAAAAGGCTATACAGGATAATTGATTTTAAAAGAAATAAGGATAATATTCCCGCAAAAGTCGTGTCTATAGAGTATGATCCCAACAGGTCGGCGTGGATTGCTTTAGTTGTTTATGCAGACGGTGAAAAAAAGTACATCATAGCTCCTGAAGGTTTGAAAGTGGGGGATACCGTAATGTCAGGCGATAATGTTGACATTGTTGTTGGCAATACCTTGCCTTTAAAGAGTATCCCGGTAGGCACTTTGATTCACAATGTTGAATTGAAGATAGGCAAGGGTGCTCAGTTATGCAGAAGTGCCGGTACCTATGCTCAACTTTTAGCAAAAGAAGGGAGTTACGCCCACTTAAGGCTTCCTTCCGGAGAAGTAAGGCTTATACATGTCAACTGCAGAGCAACGGTAGGCCAGGTTAGTAATCAGGAACATGAAAATATTAAGATCGGTAAAGCCGGCAGAAGTAGATGGTTAGGGAAGAGGCCTCATGTTAGAGGTGTTGCTATGAACCCGATTGACCACCCGATGGGCGGCGGTGAAGGCAGGACATCTGGCGGAAGACCTTCGTGCTCACCATGGGGTTGGCCTACAAAGGGTTACAGGACAAGAAAGAAAAACCATAGAACCGATAAGTACATTGTAAGAAGAAGGAAAGCGTAAGGTGGAGGAAATAAATGAGTAGATCGTTAAAAAAAGGATATTTTATAGACGACCACCTTTTGAAAAAGGTTCAAAAGGCTAAAGAGACGGGAAGTAAGGCTGTTATAAAGACCTGGTCTCGTAGATCCACAATAACTCCCGAAATGATCGGGTTGACCTTTGCGGTATACAACGGAAAGAAATTTATCCCGGTTTACGTGGATGAAAACATGGTTGGACATAAACTTGGCGAATTTTCCCCGACAAGGACATTCAGGGGGCACGCCGGAAAAGACAAAGGGTCAAAAAGGAAGTAGGGGTAAGCTATGATAGCAAAAGCAGTCGGAAAATATATTAAAGGTTCTCCTCAGAAGATGAGAATAGTAGTTAATGCAATCAGGGGAAAGGATATAAACGAAGCGCTTGCTATTTTAGGGACTTCTCCTAAAGCATACGCCAAAAGGGTTGAAAAAGTATTGAGGTCCGCTATAGCGAATGCGGAGAATAAAAACGAAGCAATCGACGTTGACGCCCTTTATGTTAGCAAAGCGTTTGTCGACAAGGGCCCTATGCTGAAGAGGATCAGGCCTGCGGCAATGGGCAGGGCTGTAAGGATTTTAAAAAGATATTCACATATCACCATTGAATTGGATGTGAAAGAGTAATTGGAGGTGAATGGTGGGTCAAAAGGTTCATCCATACGGGTTTAGGTTAGGTTTCAATAAAAATTGGAAATCGAGGTGGTATGCTGAAAAAGAGTATCACGATTTCCTTCAGGAAGACCTGGCCTTAAGAAAATGGCTTAAGAAAAGGCTTTATCATGCCGGCATTTCTTCAATAGAGATTGAAAGGGCGGTAGATAAAATCACTATCAACATTCACACCGCAAAACCCGGTATCGTTATCGGAAGAAAAGGTGCTGAAGTTGAATCTTTAAAAAAAGATATTCAAAAAAGGTTAAAGAAAAAAGACGTATTTGTTAATGTTGAACAGGTTAAAAGCCCTGAATCGGACGCGCAACTTGTCGCAGAGCAGATCGCATCTCTTTTAGAGAGAAGGGTTGCTTTTAGAAAAGCCATGAAAAGAGCTCAGGAAGCAGCTTTGAAAAAAGGCGTACAGGGAATTAAGATCAAGGTTTCCGGAAGGTTGGGCGGAGCAGATATTGCTCGTTCGGAAGAGTATTCGGCTGGAAGGGTTACCCTTTCTACCTTAAAAGCCGACATAGATTACGGCTTTGCCGAATCAATGACAACATACGGGGTTATCGGTGTTAAGGTATGGATAAACAAAGGCGAAAAATTACCGATTGTACCTGAAAAAAAAGCCGTAAAAAAGGCTAAGTAGTGGAGGCGTCTCATGTTATTGCCAAAGAAAGTTAAACATAGAAAACAACAAAAGGGCAGAGTTAAGGGAAAGGCAACAAGGGGAACCACCGTCGCT
Organism: Acidobacteriota bacterium; assembly: GCA_027038695.1. GTDB lineage: Bacteria > Acidobacteriota > Holophagae > Thermotomaculales > Thermotomaculaceae > Thermotomaculum. The sequence continues at coordinate 11,369 of JALWHA010000080.1, read as the reverse complement.
TTCGGTGAATACGGGCTTCAGGCTCTTGAATCCGCATGGATTACCAATAGACAGATTGAGGCTGCCCGTATCGCTATAACAAGGCATGTAAAGAGGGGCGGTAAAATTTGGATCAGGATGTTCCCGGATAAGCCTTATACCAAAAAGCCCGCTGAAACAAGAATGGGTAAAGGTAAAGGTTCTCCCGAGGGCTGGGTTGCTGTAGTTAAGCCGGGCAAGGTGCTTTTTGAAATTGAAGGCGTGCCGAAAGAACTCGCACATAGGGCTTTTGAACTTGCAGCTGCAAAACTTCCTATTAAAACCCAGTTTGTTGAGAGAATGAAGTAGGGAGGCTGAGATGAGGGCAAAAGAGATTAGAGAATTATCAATACAAGAAATTGAAGCAATAGTGGCGGATAAAAAACAGGAATTGTTTAAGCTTCGCTTTCAGCACGCTTTAGGCCAATTAGAAAATACTTCTAAGTTGAGGCAGACTAAAAAAGAGATAGCGAGGCTTTACACAATTCTTGGTGAAAAAAGGAGATTAAACGATGCAAAATAGAAAAGTGTTAATTGGTGAAGTGGTAAGCGACAGGATGGATAAATCAATTGTCGTAAAAGTTGAAACACTTGTTATGCATCCTCTTTATAAGAAGTACATCAAAAGGTCTAAAAAGTATATGGCTCATGACCCGAACAACGAATGCGGAATTGGCGACAAGGTTGAAATTATTGAGTCAAGGCCTTTAAGCAAAAGAAAGAGATGGCGCTTAAAGAGGATACTTGAAAAAGCAGAAAAACTTTAATTTGTGTGAGAGGGGTAGGCTATGATACAGATGGGAACTATTTTAAAAGTTGCAGATAATTCGGGGGCAAAAAAGATAATGTGCATTCAGCCTTTGGGCTCTAATATTGGACAGTACGCAAGGGTAGGAGACATTATCAAGGCTTCCGTAAAAGAGGCTTCTCCTTCGTGGAACGAGAAGAAGGTAAAAAAGGTTAAAGCGGTTGTCGTTAGGCAGAGAAAAGAGATTAGAAGAAAAGACGGAAGTTACATCAGGTTTGACGAAAACGCCGCCGTTTTGATTAACAACGAAAACGAACCTGTCGGGACTCGTGTTTTCGGTCCCGTAGCAAGGGAGTTAAGGGAGAAAGGTTTTATGAAAATTGTTTCCCTCGCTCCAGAGGTTCTGTGAGAGGTGCACTATGTTAAAGAAGGCTAAGGTTAAGAAAAAAGATAAGGTTTTAATCCTCGCGGGCAAGGATAAAGGTAAAACCGGTGTTGTGCTTGATGTGGACTTAAAAAAAGAGAGAGTGCTTGTTGAAGGCATTAATTTTGTAAAAAAACACGTTAGGCCGAACCCTGGAGAGGGAATTCAGGGTGGAATTGAAGAGATGGAAGCACCGATAAACATCTCAAACGTTATGGTGATCTGTCCCGAATGCGGCAAGCCTACCAGAGTAGGCAGGAGAGAGCTCAAAGACGGTAAAAGGGTCAGGTTTTGCAAGAAATGCAACGGAATAATAGACAAGGCGTAGGAGTAAATTATGTCAAGGTTACTGAAGAAATATAAAGATGAAGTTGTTCCGAAGTTAATGAAAGAATTCGGATACAAAAACATTCACCAGGTACCCAAGATAGAAAAGATATCCTTAAATATGGGTGTCGGTGAAGGTGCTCAAAATATGAAAACCCTTGATGTCGCGGCTGAAACCCTTACCTTAATTGCAGGTCAGAGGGCGGTAATCACAAGGGCTAAAAAATCAATCGCGGCTTTTAAATTAAGAGAGGGTATGCCGATTGGCTGCAGGGTTACTTTGAGAAGTGATAAAATGTTTCACTTTTTAGATAAGTTGATTAATATTGATATTCCGAGGATCAAAGACTTCAGGGGATTGAACCCTAACGCGTTTGACGGAAGGGGGAATTATACAATAGGGATTAAGGACCAGTTGATTTTTCCCGAAGTAGATTACAACAAGGTTGATGTTTCAAGGGGATTGAATATCACTATTGTAACGACGGCAAAAACGGACGAAGAGGCCAAAGCGCTTCTCAAATACCTCGGTATGCCGTTTAGAAAGTAGTAAGGAGTAAATATGGCAAGAACTTCGAGTATTGCAAAGGCAAATAAAAAACCTAAATTTAAGGTAAGGCAGAAGAATCGTTGTAAAATATGCGGAAGGCCGAGAGCGTACTATAGAAAATTCGGTTTATGCAGGATTTGTTTAAGAAAATTGGCAAACGAAGGGCTGTTGCCCGGCGTAAGAAAAGCAAGTTGGTAAAGGAGTAAGGCATGTATACTGATCCTATAGCAGATATGTTAACAAGAGTTAGAAATGCCATTATGGCAAAGCATGAAAAGGTAGAAGTGCCTTCTTCTAAAATAAAAAAGATTATAACTGAGATCTTAAAAGAAGAAGGGTACATTAAAAACTTTAAAGTTGTAAATGACGAAGGCAAAGAGAAGATTATAATTTACTTAAAGTATGTTAAAGAAGAACCTGTAATACACGGTATAGAAAGGGTTTCCAGGCCGTCATTAAGGATTTACAGGGGAGTAGACGAATTACCTGAGGTTTTAGGCGGATATGGTATCGCTATTGTTTCTACCTCTAAGGGTGTAGTAACGAGCAAAAAAGCAAAAGAACTTGGCGTCGGTGGCGAAGTTATTTGCAGGGTTTGGTAGCAGGAGGAGATTATGTCAAGAATAGGAGTAAAGCCAATTCCCGTTCCGGCTGGGGTTCAAATTACCATTAAGCCGAATGAAGTTGAAGTTAAAGGCCCTAAAGGGGTGTTAAAAACTCCCGTGCCTCCGAAGATTGAAGTGTCATTGGAAGAGAACACTATTTATGTTAAAAGACAGTCGGAAGACAAGCAAACAAAAAGTTTTCACGGTTTGACAAGGGCACTTTTAAACAACTCGGTAATAGGTGTTACACAAGGTTTTAAGAAACAACTTAAAATTATAGGTACGGGTTATAAAGCTGCTTTAAAAGGCAGGGAGTTAGAGTTGAATTTAGGTTATTCTCATCCCATTCTTTTTAAGATTCCCGAAGGTATAGATATATCGGTTGATGCAAAACAAAATATTATTACTGTTGAAGGATACGATAAGCAGAAAGTGGGAGAGGTTGCCGCTGTTATAAGAAGGTACAGAGAACCTGATTCTTATAAAGGCAAAGGCGTTAGGTATGTTGATGAACAGATTATCCTTAAACAGGGTAAAACAGGTAAGTAATAGGGGGATGAGATGAGGTTTAAATCTCGTAACGAAAGAAGATTGCACATAAAAAAGAGAATTAGGGCTAAGGTTCAAGGAACGGCAGAAAGGCCGAGATTAGCTGTTTACAAAAGCCTTAAACACATCTATGTGCAGGCGATTGATGACGATAAGAGAATAACAATTGCTGCAGCGTCAACTAAAGACAAGGCTTTAAAAGGCAAAGTAAATTACGGCGGGAATATTGAGGCTGCCAAAAAGGTAGGCGAATTAATCGCCGAAAGGCTTCTTGAAAAGGGTATTGACAGGGTTGTTTTTGACAGGGGCGGATATATTTATCACGGCAGAGTGAAAGCCCTTGCAGACGCAGCAAGAGAAAAAGGATTAAAATTCTAAATATAGGAGGGGCAGTTGGTTAACTTCAGCCAGACACAGGACGAATTTGTTGATAGAGTAGTTTACATCGGCAGGGTAACTAAGGTTGTTAAAGGCGGTAAAAACTTTAGTTTTAACGCTCTCTGCGTTGTAGGAGACGAACAGGGGAAAGTAGGCTTCGGCCTCGGAAAAGCATTGGAAGTCCCTGCCGCTATCAGAAAGGGAATCAAAAAGGCTAAGAAAAACCTTTTTGAGGTTCCTATTGTGAACCACACAATCCCGTATGAAGTTTGGGGGCAATTTGGTGCGTCAAGGGTTATGCTTAAACCTGCAAAACCAGGTACCGGAGTTATTGCAGGTGCAACCGTTAGGGCAGTTGTTGAATCTGCGGGTATTAAAGACATTGTTACTAAATGCTACGGCTCAACCAATCCTCACAATGTTGTTAAAGCAACCGTTGAGGCTTTAAAACAGCTCAAGTATCCTGAAGAGATTATGGAGATGAGGTTTGGTTCAGCAAGAGAAAAAGAGAAAAAAGAGGGTGGTGAATAATGGGCAAGAAGGTATTGGTAATCAAGCAGATTAGAAGCGGTATCGGCCGCCCTGAAAAACACAAAAGGATCCTTAAAAGTTTAGGGTTTAGAAGAATGAACCAGGTAAGGGTGGTTGAAGATGTACCCGAGATCAGGGGACAGATCAACAAGATACCTCATCTTGTGGAAATACTTGAAGAAAAAGAAGTTGATTAAAGGAGTACAAGATGAAAATAAACGAAATCAAACCGAATAAAGGGGCAACCCATAGCAAGATAAGGGTTGGAAGAGGCCCCGGTTCAGGTAAAGGGAAGACTGCCGCAAGGGGACACAAAGGCCAGAAGTCCCGCTCAGGTTACTCAAGAAGATACGGTTTTGAAGGTGGTCAGATGCCTCTGGCAAGAAGGCTTCCGAAAAGGGGTTTTTCTAATTACCCCTTTAAAAAAGAGTATGTTGGCATTAACTTGACAATGCTTGCTCTTTTTGAAGATCAGGATGTTATTACCGCGGATGATTTTATTAAAAAAGGAATTATTAAAAATATTAAAGATGGTATTAAAATATTGGGCAACGGGGAAATCAACAGGCCTGTTACCGTTAAAGCCCATAAGTTCAGTAAATCAGCCCGTGAAAAAATTGAAAAAGCGGGCGGAAAGTGTGAGGTACTTGAGCCGTGATGGAGACATTTAGAAATATCTGGAAGATTGAAGAGCTCCGTAAAAGGTTAATCTTTACCTTTGCAATGCTTTTTATTTACAGGCTTGGGGCTCACATTACAATTCCAGCTATTGATTTGTCCGCATTGCTTGAGTGGTTTGATTCACAAAAGAGTACGGTGTTGGGTTTTCTTGATCTGTTTTCCGGGGGAGCTTTTAAAAACGCGTCTATTTTTGCTCTCGGAATTATGCCTTACATTACCGCGTCAATTTTGTTGGAACTTTTAACGGTAATGGTGCCTTATCTTGATCAGTTAAAGAAAGAGGGTGAGCAGGGCAGAAAAAAGATTACTCAGTATACAAGGTATTTAACCGTTATTTTTGCAGGACTTCAGGCTTTCGGTATCGCTACCTTGCTTGAGTCGTTACAGAGCCCTTCGGGGGCACACATTGTAACCAATCCCGGGTGGGGATTCAAACTTTTAACCTTGCTTACCCTTGTTACCGGAACACTTGTAATAATGTGGTTAGGTGAACAGATTACCGAAAGAGGGGTAGGCAACGGCATCTCGTTGATAATCTACTGGGGTATCCTTGTAAGGCTTCCCCAGGCAATTGTTTCGGTTCTCTTGGACTTAAAAAACGGTGATAAAAGTTTAATCGTTATTTTGTTTGTGTTTGCTTTTATGCTTGCCGTTACCGCTTTTGTGGTATTTTTTGAAAGTGGACAGAAGAGAATTCCGATTCACTATGCAAGGAGAGTCTCGGGGTTAAGAGGAAACACCGGGCAATCAAGTTACCTACCGTTAAAGGTTAATGTATCCGGCGTTATCCCTATAATCTTTGCTCAGGCTCTTGTTATGTTTCCTATGACTCTGGCTAAAATATTTCGTTCCCAGGCGATGACTAAGTTTTTGTCTTACTTTGGGTACGGAATGCCTATGTACGTAATCCTTTATGTTGCGGCAATTATTTTCTTTACTTTCTTTTATACCGCAATTATCTTTAATCCGGTTGACACAGCGGATAACCTGAAAAAATACGGAGGCTTTATCCCTGGAATCAGGCCGGGTAAAGCAACGGCGGATTATATTGATGATGTGTTAACGAAATTAACTTTTTGGGGAGGTATTTACCTCTCGGTTGTTTCAATAATTCCTATGATATTGATGTCCGGTATTCACGTTGAAGCCACGCCTTTTATCGGGGATTTCCTTGATAGGGTTGTTCCCGAGTTTATTAAAAACGGTTTGGGCTTTAACTTTTACTTCGGCGGTACTTCATTGCTCATTGTTGTAGGTGTTGCAATGGAATTTGTTGCTCAAGTTGAGTCTCATCTCTTAATGAGGCACTACGACGGAATTATGCAAAAGGGTAGAGTGAGGGGAAGAAGATGAAGAAGTCAATAATAATGCTCGGTGCACCCGGTGTTGGGAAAGGCACTCAGGCAAAATTGATTTCTGAAAAGTACAATATACCTCACATCTCTACGGGAGATATGCTGAGAGCCGCTGTCAAAGAGGGTACCGAATTGGGCTTAAAGGCTAAAGCCATTATGGAAAGAGGGGATCTGGTGCCTGACGAAATAATGCACGGTATAGTAAAAGAAAGGCTGGCCAAAGACGATTGTAGAGACGGCTATATTTTGGACGGTTTTCCGAGAACTCTCCCTCAGGCTGAATTTTTAGATACCGTTGACAAGATTAACTATGTGGTTTATATTTATGTCCCTGAAGAGTTGATAGTAAAGAGGCTTGTTTTAAGAAGGACTTGTCCCAATTGCGGTGCTATGTATCATCTGGAATACAACCCGCCTAAAAAGGACAATGTGTGTGATAAATGCGGAACTCCCTTAATTCAAAGGGACGACGATAAAGAAGATGTTGTCAAAAACAGGCTCGCCGTGTATAATGAAAAAACGGCGGTTTTGTTGGACTATTACCGTAACCGCGGCAATCTTTATAAAATTGACGGTAATAGGAAGATTAACGAAGTTTTACAATCTATTGTCCAGGTAATTGGTGAGTAGAGGTTGAGTTGTGGTTAAAGACAAGGAAACCTTAGAAGTAAGGGCGGTTGTGCTTGAGGCTTTGCCTAATGCTATGTTTAAAGTTGAGTTGATTGACACCAAGCACCCATTACTTGCGCACATTTCAGGTAAAATGAGAAAAAACTTTATCAAGATTTTACCGGGTGACAGGGTTTTGGTTGAAATTTCGCCTTATGATTTAACAAGGGGAAGAATAATTTACAGATTTTAAGACAGAGGTGAGTTATGAAAGTTAGGCCTTCAGTAAAAAAGATTTGCAAAGATTGCAAGATTATTAAAAGAAAAGGTGTTGTAAGGGTTATTTGTAAGAACCCCAAGCACAAACAAAGACAAGGGTAATGGAGGTATCAATTGGTTAGGATAGCAGGCGTAGATTTGCCGGAAAACAAAAGAGCTGAGATTGCTTTAACCTATATTTTCGGTATTGGAAGGACTAGGTCCAACGAGATTCTTGAAAAAGCCGGAATTGATAAAAACAGGAAGATGAAAGACCTCACTATGGACGAGGTTAATACCATTTCCAAAATCATCCAGAACGACTACATCGTAGAGGGTGATTTAAGGAAAAAAGTGACAATGGACATCAAGAGGCTTATGGAGATTAATTGTTACAGGGGAATTAGGCACAAAAGAAGAATGCCGGTAAGAGGTCAGAGGACCCATACGAATGCGAGAACCGCAAGGGGTAAGAGAAGCACCGGTATAGGCAAAAAGAAAAAAGGTAAATAAGGGAAGGTGATAAGGTATGGCTAAGAAGAGAAGAAGATCGTCTAAAAAGAAGGTTTACAGACAAGTCCCTCACGGGGTTGCCAGTATTAAAACAACCTTTAACAATACCATAGTTACCATAACTGACCCTGAAGGAAATGTTTTATGCTGGTCTTCAACCGGTAAAAACAAGTTTAAAGGGTCTAAAAAGAACACGCCTTACGCCGCTCAAATTACGGCAAATGATGCGGCTGAACAGGCTGTTAGCAACTACGGTATGAGAAGCATTGATGTTAAGGTTAAAGGGCCTGGAGTAGGCAGGGAATCTGCAATAAGGGCACTTGCTGCTGCAGGTTTGCAAATTAAGTCTATTAAAGATGTTACACCTATTCCTCATAATGGGTGCAGACCGCCTAAAAAGAGAAGAGTCTAAATATAGTGCAGGAGGCTAAAATTGGCTAGATATACAGGACCGGCATGTAAATTATGCAGAAGGGAAGGAATGAAACTTTTCCTTAAAGGAGAGCGTTGTTTTAAAGATAAATGTGCTTTTGACAGAAGACCTTTTCCTCCGGGACAGCACGGCAGGATGAGAAATAAACCGCCTATCGGTTATGCTGCGCAGTTAAGGGAAAAAGAAAAGGTTAAAAGAATTTACGGTGTACTTGAAAAGCAGTTTAGAAAATATTATGAAATAGCCACAAGGAAAAGAGGCGTTACCGGTGAAATTCTTTTACAGTTACTGGAAAGAAGGCTTGATAACGTTGTTTACAGGCTCGGTTTTGCTACCTCAAGGAGACAGGCAAGACAGCTTGTAAACCACGGACATATCCTTGTTGATGGGAAAAAGGTTGATATTGCTTCTTACCTCGTGAAAGAAGGGCAATCTATTGAAGTTAAAGAAAAATCAAGAAAAATTCCTACGATTGAAGAGTCCATTAAAACCGCTAAGGGAAGGGGAATTCCCGAATGGCTTGAACTTAAACCTGAAGAATTTAAGGGGGTTGTGAAATCTCTGCCTGATAGATCAAGAGATATTACTCTGGAAATTAATGAACAACTTATTATTGAGTTGTACTCTAAGTAATTAAGAGGTGAGGGATGGAAATATTAAACGGTTTTCAAATGCCTAAAAAGGTTGTTCAACTTTCTATTTCCGAAGAGGGAACGAAGGGAAAGTTTGAGGCGCAACCTTTTGAAAGAGGCTTTGGGACAACTATAGGGCATGCTTTAAGAAGGACATTGCTATCTTCAATTGAAGGGGCGGCTATTACCGCCGTAAAAATTGAGGGTGTTCCTCACGAATTTATGTCTATTCCCGGCATAGTTGAAGATGTGACAGACATTATTCTTAATCTTAAGAGTATTCCTTTAAAAATGCACGGCCATGCACCGAGAATGATTAGAATTAACAAGACGGGTGAAGGTGTTGTCACTTCCGGTGATATTGAAACTGATTCCAATGTTGAGGTACTTGATAAAGGTGTTCACATTGCAACTCTTGATAAAGGTGTAACCCTAAATATGGAGATGAGGGTTAAGGTGAGCAGAGGGTTTGTCCCCGCTGAATTAAACCATGACGAAGATCTTCCTATCGGTTTTATCCCGATTGACTCTTCTCATTCTCCTATAAAGAAGGTTCACTACGAAGTACTGCCTGCAAGGGTCGGAAGAAGAACCGATTACGACAAACTTGTAATCGAGGTTTCTACAAACGGTTCAATTTACCCAGAAGACGCGATCGCGTATGCTGCAAAATTATTGAAAGACCAGTTTTCGCTCTTCATAAATTTTGAAGAGGTTGAGGAAGAAGTTGACGAAGTACCCGTAGAAGATACTCAGAACAATGAACTTGTGGCCAAGCTTAACACTTCAATAGACGAACTTGAATTAAGCGTAAGGGCATACAACTGTTTAAAAAACGCTGATATTAAAACCATAGGCGAGCTTGTTCAAAAGAATGAATCAGAAGTATTGAAGATTAAAAACTTCGGGAAGATTACTTTAACCGAATTGAAGAAGGTTCTTGAAGGTATGGGGTTAACATTCGGTATGGATGTTAAAGATCTGTTAGATAAAAACAAGTAGGGGTAGGAAATGAGACATAGAAAAGCAGTTAGAAAATTAGGTAGAAATACAAACCAGAGGAAAATGCTTCTCAGAAGCCTTGCTATAAGCCTTATTGAACACGGTTCTATAGTAACCACCAGGGCAAAGGCAAAAGAATTGAGAAGGTATGTGGAAAGGATTATTACCAAGGTTAAACATGAAGACCAGTCTCACGCTCAGAGGCTTGTTTTCAGAAAGTTACAGAATAAAGAGGCGGTTAAAAAGCTTTTTAAAGAGTACAGGGAATCTTTTATAGACAGACCCGGCGGTTATACCAGGATCTATCTTTTAGGCAACAGGCCCGGAGACGCCGCAGAAATGGCTAAGATCTCCCTTATCTTAAAAGGTGATGCCGTTACCGAAGAAGAACCTGTTACTGAAGAAAAAGCTGATACCGAGGTTAAGGAAGAAAAAACCGAAGAAAAAGAGATTAAGGAATAATAAAGTCGCAAGGGGTTTCCTTTGCGGCTTTTCTTTTTTTTGTTATGAAAAGTCATGTTTTTAACTTAATCGTTTATGTTTTTTGTTTATCCTTTTTCTTTGCCGTTTTATATAACGATACAAAAAAGGATATTTTGCGTCATTTTCTGAAATGGTTCTCATTTTTGATTTTAATAGCATTTGTTTTAGGCTACATTATGTATTTCTTTCCCCGCCATCCGTATTTCTAAATATTAAATTCTCATAATTAATTTTTCTATTTATCAGTTTTCATTGCGTGGATATTTTTATTATCGTGGTTGTCAACGGGATTGAGTTCGCAGATTTGGAGCAAAGATATTAGGGAGACTGTCAGACATGTTTCCATCGACGACAACAAGTTATGGCAGCGAACAGCGGAGAGACTGAGAGGTCACTTTGACCTGTTGTGTACCGGAAGTGGTAGAAGTAAACAAAGGCAGCTTAGTCGAGACGTGCTTCAAGTTATATTAGTTATTATACGGGATATAAAGCGGTACCGGATACTGGATAAATATGTGAGTATTATTCTCATATTTTCTCTCTCTCACTCTCACTCTCCTGTAATAGACTATTTTCCACAGCAAACCAAAGCGTACTAAAGTACATTGGTCCCCCGAATGTTGCTCAAACCATTACCACAAGCAGTATTATCAAATATAATAAATTACCTCAAATATCGTGGTCATAAATTATATAAATACATTAATTACTGTTCTGCAAAGATTAGACAGGCTTCGCTTCCCACACGCGAATATATATACTAAACTAGGAAGATCCACCCAAAACTCCCATCTGCCTGGTCCTGGTGACATATAATCGGGACTTACTGGATTTTATAGTATCAATAGTTTTGCTCATTTACTGTTATATAAATTTGAGGGCAGCCTATAATCTATATAAAATTGGCCAGCTATCGAATGGCACTCAGAAAACAATAATGGGAATGGTTCGTAAAACATACACATTTACAGGACAGAATTAAGAGTTATTAAGCAACGTGGTCAGATATTACATGAATACACCAATCACTGTGCACAACACATGCACACACGGACACACGTAGGCGAATTAAAAGTAAACGTTGTTATGCTGACGAAATGTTTCCCTTATCTATTTTGATATCTTTTATTTTGTATAGTGTAGGCCGTTCGGACACAAAATAAATCTTGCTAAGCTAACTGTGACCATAAGTTAACCCTTATATATATATATATATATATATATAAAACGGTTTTATATATATATATATATATATATATATATAATATTGTAT
>JALWHA010000079.1 GCA_027038695.1 Acidobacteriota bacterium | reverse complement strand
TCATAAAATAAACTTACCGAAAAAAATAATAAAAAAGGCTTTCTTCATCAGACATGGAAAAAATTCAACAAATTTTTCAAAAAGAATTAAACGAAGGAATAACAAGGATAAGTGATGTTTCAAGAGGAGTTAGCCAGATAGTAAAGATTGTTGAAACTAAAAAGTCCACTTATATCCTAAAAATCCCTAAAAAAGACAAAGAAAAACTGATTAAAAGAGAAGTTCTCGCCTATGAAAAACTCAAAAATTTAATTCCCGTTCCAAAAATAATTGCAAAAACCAACAAGAAAAATATTTTGAGAGTGTCATAGACAATAAAATTCAAACTCTCCGCCAAATGAGTCCCACGAACCAAACCCAGCAGCTCATAAGTAACATTATTAGAAACCCACTGAAAAGGACAAAAAATATCTATCATCAGTCTCTATCTAAAATTTTTGTTTTAATGTCCCCCACTATCTTATCAGCAATTTCCATCATCTTGTTTTCATCAAAATCAGGTCCCGAACTCTTTTCCAAACCAAAATCTTCATCAAGAGCATAACTCAAATCAACCTTTAAACCAGCCTTTTCAAATGTTTTCTTCAAACAACACCCTCTGCAACCATCAATTACAACATTAAAATCATCATACAATAAAACCTGACTTGGACCCTCAACCTCAGGATAAAGTGCGATAGGACAACGCATAAAAGCATTAGGAATCGCCTTTACTATTTCTCTTGCTATAAACCCTGTCATCTGCCCAATATTAGAGCTGCCAAAACAACCATTCACACTAATTGTTTTGCCAAACTTTTTATGTTGATTAATTATGGTCTCCTTCGCAGAACCCATTTTTATTTCTTCAAGTGGTTTTTTATCCATTTTTAATTACCTCCAAAACCTTTTCTAGCCCTTCTTTTGTTCTTGAAAAAACATGCGGCACCCTAAAATCAGAATTTTTTCTGTATTCCCCATCAACAGGGATTAATAATTCAAAATCGTCTCTCCAATCATCCCACGAAATCAACCAGACCCCTCCATCTAACTTCTCCGGAATTTTCCCACGATAGACTACATTCTTCAAATAAGGAAACTTGCTCTCTACAATCTCTTTTGAAAGTGCAGTATTAATTCTTATCCTTCCCAAATCCTCATTGAGAATCATTTGTTTCCTGTCATTAACAAGAGTATAGCCTTCGCTCAACCGCCTCATAAATCCAGAAAATTCTCTCGATTTTGCTCTCCTTCCAACTACTCCCACATCTATCTCTCCGAGATTTAGTGCCTGAAAAACCGCCCCGGCACTTCCCAGATTAACCAAAATAAAACCCCGAGATTCTAATTTCTCAACAAACGGCTTCATCGTCGGGCAATATCCAATTCTCATTTTTCAAACCACCCCTTAATCTTTCTACTAAACTTTAAATAAATCATCAAAAACGGAGCCTGAAATAACGACATAATTGCCGGAAAAACAGCCAGATATTGCCCTTCCTTCCCAAAGACTGAAACCAAAATAGCGATAGTAAGAGCCACATTTTTACTCACAGAAGTAAAAACAACGGATTGATGATGTCCATACTCAAATGAAAGAATCTTCTTGTTAATGAGCAGAGTAAA
>JALWHA010000078.1 GCA_027038695.1 Acidobacteriota bacterium | reverse complement strand
AAATTATAGAATTGGCTTTGTATGGAAACCGGGAAATATAATACACAACAAAAAACACAACAATAAACGTTAATATAAAATAACCTATAATCTCAGGAATTCTAGATTGCAGATTCATAATCCACATAAGGGCACTAAAATTTACCATTTTAACAAACCTCATTTAATAAAAACCAAGAATACACTTAAAGCGGTATTAATACCTTACGAATTTGACAATGGAAATCGTACTTTATCTTTTGAAGACAAAATAGTTTATGGAAATAATTATTTCATTTATGAGGATTCTATACCCACAAACCTTTTTGGACAGGTATTCTTTTTGCCTAATTTTTATAGTCTGGTTTTTAACAGCGGCAATATTAGTTTTGATAAAGGGGTACAAACCATATTATTTGAGAAAAAAGGCGGTAAGATAATTTTAAAAACAGATTCTAAAACTTTACCGTCAATCTTGTTAAACGGGGATAAATTGTTAAGCAATAATTCTCAGCAGGTTAGTAAAGAACTTGAAAGCGGTGATCTTGTCAATATAAACGGAACAAAAATGCTGTTTGTTAACAACAACAGGGGAATTTTGTGTGAGATAAGCGTGAAAAACGGCAGCAAAAAGGTATCCTATCCTTCGGGATGTGTGGATTTTGCCACTTTGGGAGGGTTGCCGCAAATTAAAGGCTCTCTGTACTATGTATTTAGAAACTTTTTTGCAAAAAATAAGAAAGCAAAGGTTAAACTTACAATTGATAATGGTTTACAGCAATTAATACTTTCAGAGTGTGAAAAAGAGATCAATTATATTAAAAGCAGGGATTATTTGACATTGAGGAGTGGGGCTCTAACAAAAAATAAAAGAAAAATGCTTTTAAATAAGGATTATTCCTGCTCATTTATCCTTATGACTCAAGATAATGAAATACTTGCGGATGTTTCATATCCATATGTTAATGTTTTAAAAGATAATTCTGATTTGAAAAAGGTTTTTGCTATAGATCAGGTAAATTACAGACAATCCCCTTTAATTAATAGGGCAACTCAACTCACTTATCCGCCCGGTTCTTCATTTAAGATTGTTTCAACCATGGCTTTTCTTGAAAACTCCCGAAGAAAATATATTGGTAGCTTAATAGGTTATTTCCCTATTTTAGGGGTATCTGATTTGCATAATCAGAGGTTAAAAAATGGTAAGAGGATTTATTTCCATTTAAAAAACTTTAAAAATGAAAAAATTTCAGGTACAACCAATAATCTTAAAAATGCCTTTGTTCATTCGTATAACATTTATTTTGCCTATATCGCCATGCATTTATCAAAAACAATAATGGAAAAATCATTGATTTTTCCAAAAGATATTGGTTATACAAAATTAGGTTATGCATCTTCTATAGATAGAAAAGAAGATTTTCCGTTTTTAAAATATGTTGATTTATTGCATATAAACAAAGGATATAATCTCTTTCCCATTGAAAACAAAACAGCGCTTAAACTTGGAATTCGTCGCTGGAAACTTTCTAATAATCAGGGAGTTGATAAACTATTTGCAATTCCTTCTGTTTTTCAGGTTAATGCTTACCTCCCTGATGAAATTGCAATGGCTGCGATTGGTCAGAGAATAGTGCAATTGACTCCTCTTCAGAATGCGGTTGACGCATCGGTTATTGCAAACAATGGTAAATTATATAATCCTATGCTTGTAAAAGAATTGAAGTATGAAAATAAAAAATATTCTTTAAAAAATAAGAGCAAAGATTTGAATTTAAAAAAATATACGGTAAATAGAATAAAATATTTTATGAAACAAGTACCCAAGGAGGGTACAGCAGTCGGTACTTTTTCGGATTTTGTTTATTCAGATAGGGTTTGGTGTAAAACAGGTACTGCGGAACATAACGGCGGGGACGACCACTCATGGTTAGTCGGATTTTATAAAGACCCGGTTTCTAACAAAATATTTGTTTTTGCTGCTTGCTTTCCAAATAGCGGTGAAGGAAGCAGGATTGCAGGCCAATGTGTGAAAAGGGTATTAGACAGGTTGTTTCTGGTTTCAAAAAACATTGTATGGGAAAATAATCCCGGCAAATAAGGGGGGAAAATGCGAAGTCTATTTCTTTGTTTTGTTATTTTGTTAAGTTTAAGTGCGTACTCTCAGCAAAATCCCTCAGGTTATAAAATATTTGAAGGAATAGGAATTGGTAAAACGGAAAAAGAGGCGCGAAGGGAAGCAGAAAAAGATGCAAAAAACCAGATAACTGAGTATTTAGGAAGCAGTATAAAAACCAGGACACAAAGTTATGTCATCCATATCCAGAATTTTAAAGATAAGTCTTCGTATAAACACCCTGATTCAAACGAATTGGCCGAAGAAGTTTATCAGAGTGTGTTCAAGCAGGAATCACCGGGTTATTTTGTGAAAAAGATAGAATGGAAGGTTATTGAAAACAAAAAAGGACAGGACGGGTTATATAAATGCAGGATTGAAGGCAGGATTCCTCAAGGTGTTTTAGACGATATAACTGAAAAACTTGACAGAGATTTCAGGAATTTAGATAGAATTTATGACCGATTTATCTCCGGAGGTGAATTATTAGAGGCAAAGAATGAGATAAATAAATTGCATTATCTATCAGAATGGGCTAATAAGCAGTTGAACGATATTGTTGCAGAAGGTGATATAACAATAAAAACTAAGGTAAGAAATAATTATTTAAATGTAAGCATCCTTTTTAACAATATTCAATCTGACTTAAAGGGGGTTATTTATCAAAAATACAGGGGAAATTGGGAAGAAAAGGCAGAGTTTAATGGGGAAACAGGGGTTTCTTTAGCCAATCTTCATTATAGGAATAAAGATGGTAAAGTTTATCCATTAAAGATAAAGGTTTTTTATAACGGAAAACAACTTGGTGAGAAATCCTTAAACACAATTTACAGAACCTTTCCGAGACAGGTATATTTAAGTGTTGAATTAGATATTACTTCATTGCCTGATGGGTGGGAAAAAGGTGAGTTTATTCAAAAATGCGAGAAAAACTTAAAAGATTATTTAAGTGAAAAGTTAAGAAAAAGAGGTTATTCAATCAGCTATAGTAATAAAAACAGAAAAAGACACTTTAAAGTCAAGTTGGCGGGGATTAAAGTAAAAAAAGAGAGTTTACAGGGAGAGGATTATTGGGGTGCATATTGTAATTTAACTGTTTATCAGAATGTTTTTAATACAACAAACAAAGAACTTGAGGAAGAAAAAAAAGTTAAAGTTCCTGCTTTTAGTGCCGATGAAGCAATAGATAGATTAATGAAATCAATTAAAACAATTTTGAAAAAGGATGTTTTTACCAAGAATAAAAATAGAAAAACTCACTGAAACAAAATGGTTTTGCACCCTGAACATTCGTGGGTAAATATACCTTTTTCATCTTTAAGAGGATTCTTTTTACCGCATATAGGACAGATTATGGCGTCTTTTTGTAGTGAATCCTGAACCTTTATAATGATGAAAGCCAAAATGCCTAAAGAAAAAAGAATGATTAATCCCCATCCGAAGGGTGTAATTTCTTGTTTTGTGACCTCATATGTACTTAATTTTTCCGTATTGCTGACTTTATCAACATTGCAATAGTATTTGTTTTCTGCAAAGAAAGGGTTTTGATATTTGTTTTCTTTTTTATCAATAAAAATTATAATTTTTGCTGATAAGAATTCTGCCAATTTGAAACTCTCGTTTTCTTTGAAAAGTGCGGATTCTTTTAATTTATTCTCTTTCAAAATTTCTTTTATATGTTGCCTGTCAATAATTGCAAGCAGATTTTTGTTTTTATCAAGTTGTTTTAAGTATGATGCCATTTTATTGGATATTTCCCATAGGACTTTTTGATTTAAGGGATCTTTTGCAATTATAAACACCGGAATCTTGTTTTCATCATCTTTTAAATCTCCGGAATTATTGTTAAGCACATCATATATCTCTTTAGCGCTTTCTTTAAAGGTGTACTCGTCTTTCAATGTCGGTGTATTATTATTTGTTTGTGCGAATATGGAAGAACAAACTATCAAAGAAAACAATACAAAAATGTATCTGGTTATTTTGCTTTTTTTCAGCATTGTAGATTCCTCCATAAATACCCGTTGTATCTTTTAGTGATAATAATGTCATTTCCGATTTTTTGAGAAAATGGATATACATTATTTCCAATTTGAAGAGAATTGCTAAAAATTTTTTTATAATCATACCCAGTTCCGTTAATTTTTATTTCATTTTTTGAAACAGTGAAATTGTTATTAAGATAAATTGTGTTATTAAAGTCAGGAGATGCAAAGTAATAAAATACCCTATCACAACCCTGGGTTGCTCTGTGTGTCTCATAATCAAAAGAGAGTAAATTTGTTTTTATGGAAGGTTTGACCGTTAAAAGATGGTGTTGGTTATTGTTAAGTGAAATCTGTGTGTTATTATTGAATTTTGTTCCTGACGGATTATTTTTGAGGATTAATCTCCATTCGTTTTTATTAAAAAGAATTTTACCTAAAACCCTTGAAAGTGCTGATTTTGATTTCCCGTTTTCTATTTTTACAGTATTGGGACTATCAAACAAAAAAATATCAACATTGTTATCGGTATGGTATCTCCCTATTTGGCTTGTTTCTGAAAATGAAAATACATAAACATACCTTTTGTTCTTTTTGCATTTTAGTACATAAAAGTAAAATTCCTTTTTAACTTCTGTTAGAGGAAACGGATTTAATAGAATCTTTTTTTTGTTAAAAAAATCACCTGTGTTAATTTTATTAGACTCTTTGGTTATTTTTATAAAATTTTGCTTATATTGTATTTGGAAATAGAAACTTTTAGGTGATTTCTCTCGTAATTTACTTAAATCAAAATTTATGGGGAAGTTTACTCCGGTTTTTAAAGTATTTGTGATAGATTTATTATGTAATAAGTTTTCGGTATCATCAACGATACTAATC
>JALWHA010000077.1 GCA_027038695.1 Acidobacteriota bacterium | reverse complement strand
AGCGTCTTTAGCCTACCTATTGGGAAACGGAAGGGAGATGGTATCCCCCTTAAATATTTAAAGAAGTTGAAAGTAATGAGTGAGGAAGAGTTTGAAAAATTAAAAAGATGGAAAGAGTAAAAGGAAAAAATAAATACTATTTCCGGGAGCCGGAGCCCTTTACTTTTTTTCCGGTGTGCCGTCGCCCACATTTTAATTCTAAACATGAGCAAGGACGGAGGGTCAAGGGTGCGAAGCACGAGCGAAGCGAGCTTGCCCTTGAGGCTCCGGCCGCTCATGTTAAAAAGATTGAGGCGACAAAAAAGTTAAGTTGGAAATTTTTTAAATATAAAGTGGAAATGGATGCATGGTTAATGCATAATAACTTTAGACAAACTATCTTTGAAGGTAACCATGCATCCGTACACATATTATGGAATTATGAGACAAAGTAAAGACAAAAAAGTATTAAGATTAAAAATGGTCTTATCCGCAAAGGAAAAAGGTATAAAACCCACAGCAAGATTATTTAACACAACCCCAAAGACAGTGAGGAAATGGCTCAGAAGGTACAACGAGTCAGGATATGGAGGATTAAATGATCAAAGCAAAGCTCCCAAGAATCCTGCTTCTTTTATAACTTTAAAACAAAAAAAAGAAGCAATTCAGCTGAAAAAGAAACATCCTTCTTGGGGAGCAAGAAGAATAAAAGAGATTTATAATCTATCCATGTCAGACAAAGCAATACGCAAAATATGGAAGCAAGAAGGATTGATAAAAAAAAGAAAGAAAAAACATGTAAAGAAACAGAATCTTAGAAAGATAAAGGCTAAGTGGCGTGCTTTTGAACAAATAGATTTTGATACAAAGTATCTGGATGATATCCCTGAGTATTACATCCAGATGAAAAAATTAAAACTTCCAAAAATACAATATACAGCAAGGGATGTAAGCTCAGGCCTTCTTTTTTTAGGGTATGCTGATGAAATTAGCATTAATTATGCATCCTTGTTTCTTGCTATGGTATTGAAACATCTTAAAAAGTATAATGTTAATCTTGAAGGAACAAGGATACAAACTGATAACGGAAGTGAATTTATTGGTAGTTGGCAAGCCAAAAAGGATAGCCTCTTTACCCGTATTGCTGAAGCAACAATTGGGGTTAGTCATCATACAATCCCTCCCGGTGCTCACACTTGGCAATCAGATGTAGAAACTGTTCACGCTCTTATGGAAGATGAATTTTACGAAATAGAAAAGTTCAGAAGTAAAAAAAATTTTCTAACTAAAGCCACTGCTTATAACCTCTGGTTTAATATCGCAAGAAAAAATTCCTATAAAGAATCACAAACTCCTCTCCAAATTATCAAAAAACAAGATAACAATATTAATCCAAATGTCGCTTGCTGGTTCCCAGTTCTGCTAAATGAGTTGTTCTTTTTATACTTTCATGATATTACTCAAAAGGGGTACGATGTTGTTCCGCTTCCCTAAAATTTAAAACACCTTCTTTTGACATCGCTTTTAAAATGAATTTTGATTCTCTTTGAATTTGTTTTTTATTCTTCTTAGTTGTTTAAAAAAATTTTTTAATGAAAGTTTATATATTAAAAGTAATTATTATTTTTATTG
>JALWHA010000076.1 GCA_027038695.1 Acidobacteriota bacterium | reverse complement strand
GATTATAAATGCCTTGTTGACGGTAAAGATGCAGAGAGGGACGATACCGGGAAGATCCCTGTTTTAGCTGGAAAGCATTCAGTTGAAATAACCAAGCCTAATTTCAGTTCTATTACTAAAGAGTTTGATATTAAAGTAGGTGAAACCGTTACTGTTGAGGCACCTATAATCAGGATTAAAGCATCGGCTACAATATTGACTTCCCCTCCCAATGTTAAGGTTTATCTTGACGGGGTGTATATCGGGGAAACTGATGGAACAGCACCTCTGGATTATCTTAAACAGCATGTTGAAACTATTCAGGACCTGGGAGTTACTCCGTCTGAACTATCAAATTATTTTATCATTAACAATTTAGACAAAGGCCAGCATGTGGTTGAATTAAAAAGAGACTGCTATAAAACGGAAAAATTTGTACTAAATATTGATGAATTAAAAGATTACTTTTACAAACCATTTGTAATGGAACGCAGTGTTGGCTATTTAAACATTGCAAGTAGTGTATTCGGTTTAAAGGGGGATGTTTTTGTGGACGGTAGAAGGGTAGGTAACCTACCTATTTCTAAGCTTGAGGTATGTTCTGGCATACATAATATAAAGGTTGTTTTCCCAAGCGGTTTTTTTATAAAAACGGTTAATGTAAATAGTGAGAAGATAGTATAAATAAACGCCGTATCCAAGCCGTCTTTAATCTATGTTAGCACAAAGGCTTTAAAAAAAGGAGTAATAAATTTTGGTGGTTTTGAGAATAAACTTGTGTCTTCTTTAAAGGGGATTAAGATCTTCAACGTTTCCAGTGACAACAACTATTTAAGCTCTATTGATAATTTACTGAAGGGTGACAAAAAAACAATTGAACAGATAAAAAATGATTACGGTGAGGCAATAGTCCTGTTCGGCATAGAAAAAAGGGTAAGGCTTAGAAGGCTTATTGATTTTTATATATTCAATACGGATTTCTTTAAACTTGAGAAGATTACCGTTAATCCGGTTAACCTGTCCGACGTAGGCAAGATAGTTAAGTTTATTGGCAATATTCCCCCTATTGTGGAACAATCAGCCGATATTACGGTAATAAAAGACCCTGTTGAAAACAAGCCGGTGGTAATAGAAAGCTATAATGAACAGCTTAAAGAGGGTGATTTTATCCTTGCTGTTGACGGGAAAGAAGTTTCGGATGAAAAAGAGGTTTATTCTCTTTTAAAAACCCCCTCTGTAAAGATGAAGGTAAAGAGAGGCAGTCAGGTTCTTGAATTAGATGTCAAAGTAGTTAAAAGGCCTGTTCAGATAAGGCAAAACCTAAATTCCCTATGTTACAATTCCGCTTACCTTTACTTTAAGTCCAATATCAATAACCCTGATTTTGATACAGTAGAGGTGAATTCTTTAAAACTTAATTTAGGTATATGTTACTTAAGATTTGGGATGTTTGAGAATGCATTTGATGTGTTTTCTTCAATAAATTTGCCTGATACCCCGGGGATATCGGCCGGGACAATACTCTTTTTAAAGGGGGTTTGTTATCAGGAGATAGGCTTGTGGTCTGATTTGCAGATGCTTTACAATCAGTACAATTACAACGAGAATGCGACAATAATAAATTCACACGGGTTTAAGG
>JALWHA010000075.1 GCA_027038695.1 Acidobacteriota bacterium | reverse complement strand
TGTTAAAGTAGATAAAAAAATAATCGGCGGGGCGGTCGCCAGAGTCGGAAGTTTATTAATTGACGGAAGTGTGAAAACAAAAATTTTTAAAATAAAAGAAAAACTTACAGGGGAGTTGTAAATGACGCTTAAAGCAGAAGAAATCAGTAAGATCCTTGTTAAACAATTAGAAGGTGTTGAGGCGGAAATAAACCTCGCCGAGGTGGGTTCCGTTATCTCCGTAGGCGACGGTATCGCCAAAATTTATGGCCTTGATAAGGCTATGGCTGGTGAGCTTGTGTTTTTCCCGAGAAACAAGTTGTACGGGATGGTTTTTAACCTTGAAGAAGACAGCGTAGGTGTTGTTTTATTCGGGGAATCCTCTCTTGTTAAAGAGGGAGATGAGGTAAACAGGACAAAAAGGATCCTGTCTGTTCCCGTGGGGGATGCTTTAATAGGGAGGGTTGTAAATCCCTTAGGCGAACCTATTGACGATAAAGGACCTATTGAAAACGATGGATACTATCCTGTTGAAAGGATAGCCCCGGGTATCATTGAAAGAAAATCAGTTCACGAGCCTCTGCAGACGGGTTTAAAGGCTATTGACTCTATGATTCCTATCGGAAGAGGGCAGAGGGAATTGATAATCGGCGATAGAAAAACCGGTAAAACCGCTGTTGCAATAGATACAATTATCAACCAGAAGGGACAGGACGTTATCTGTATCTATGTTGCGGTAGGGCAGAAACAGTCAACCGTTGCACAGGTTGTGAAAAAACTTGAAGAAGAAGGTGCAATGGACTATACAATCGTAGTTTCTGCTTCCGCGTCAGAGCCTGCACCTTTGCTTTATCTTGCTCCTTATGCTGGGTGCGCAATGGGTGAATACTTTATGTTTAAAGGCCAGCATGTTTTAATTGTTTACGATGATTTATCAAAACACGCTGCCGCATACAGAGAGATTTCACTCCTTTTAAGGAGGCCGCCGGGAAGAGAAGCGTACCCTGGTGATGTTTTCTACCTTCACTCAAGACTGCTTGAGAGAGCGGCAAAGTTAAGTGACGAAAAAGGAGCTGGATCTTTAACTGCGCTTCCTATAATTGAAACACAGGCAGGAGATGTTTCGGCGTACATTCCTACAAATGTAATTTCAATTACAGACGGGCAGATATACCTTGAAACTGACCTTTTCCATTCAGGTGTAAGGCCTGCGGTAAACGTTGGTCTTTCAGTATCAAGGGTTGGAGGCTCAGCCCAGATTAAGGCAATGAAAAAGGTTGCAGGTACTTTGAGGCTTGACCTTGCTCAGTACAGGGAGCTTGCCGCTTTCGCACAGTTCGGTTCAGACCTTGACGCTGCTACTCAAAAGCAATTGACCAGGGGTGCAAGGCTTGTTGAAATCCTTAAACAGCCTCAGTACTCACCTCTGCCTGTTGAGAAGCAGATTGTAATAATCTACGCCGGAACAAACGGCTACCTTGACGATTTGCCTTTAGAAAAAATAAAGGATTTTGAAGAAGGTTTGTACCGGTTTGTTGAAAATAACTATTCTGAGATCTTTACTGAGATAATTGAAAAGAAAAACTTAAGCGATGAATTAAAAGAAAAGATGAATAAAGCTATAGAGGATTTTAAGAAAGAATTCGTTAGCGGGAACTGATTATGGCTGCTATACACATTCTAAGGCGAAGAATTAAAAGTGTAAAAAATACCAGGCAAATTACCAGGGCTATGAAACTGGTTGCCGCTGCTAAGATGAAAAAGGCACAGGAAAGGGTTTACAACGCAAGGCCTTATGCAAGGAAGTTGCAGGAAACTATACAGCACATTGCGACAAAAATTGATTTAAAAACACACCCCTTGCTTGAAAAAAGGGAAGAGAAGAAGATTAAATTAGTTGTAGTAACGGCCGACAGAGGGCTTTGTGGTGCTTTTAACGCAAATGTAATTAAAAAAGCGACCGCTTTCTTACAAGAAAATAAAGGCACCAAAGATGTTTATCTTGATTTTGTAGGAAGAAAGGGTGCCGAATTTTTTAAAAAGAAGTGGGATAAAAAAGACAGAACTGTTTTAGGTTTGTTTAACAAGTTTGATTCTACCGTAGCGGAAAAGATAGCAGTTGAACTTCTTGAAGATTTTGTTGAAAAAAGATATGACGCCATTTATTTTGTTTACAATGAATTCAAATCTGTTCTTCAGCAAAACCTTGTTGTTGAAAAACTGTTGCCGATTGAGCACGGAGAGTTTGCTTTTGAAGAAAAAGATGAGGTTTTAGTTGAACATATCTTTGAGCCTTCTATGCAAGATGTATTAGATGAGTTGTTGCCGTTACACATTAAGACACAGGTTTACAGAATATTGATTGAATCCAACGCGGCAGAGTTTGCGGCAAGAATGACTGCTATGGACGCTGCAACAAATAACGCTACTGAAATGATAGATAAACTTACATTAACAATGAACAAAATAAGGCAGGCCGCTATTACCAAAGAAATCATTGAGGTTGTAAGCGGCGCGGAAGTGAAAAATTAATTTTTGGAGGAATTGATGAATAAAGGTAAGGTTATTCAGGTAATCGGGCCTGTAATTGATGTTGAATTTGAAGGTAAATTGCCTGAAATCTACAATGCAATCAGGGTAAAACACAGCGACAAAGAAACCAACGTTGACCTTGACATTATTGCGGAAGTTCAGCAGCACCTTGGTGAAAACAGAGTTAGGTGCGTCTCAATGCAACCTACCGATGGGTTGATAAGAGGTGCTGAAGCCGAAGATACCGGGAGTCCTATCTCGGTTCCTGTGGGAGAAGAAATACTCGGAAGAATTTTAAATGTTATCGGTGAACCAGTTGACGAAGAAGGCCCTGTAAAGGCAAAAGAAAGATGGCCTATCCACAGGCCTGCACCTTCATACGAAGACCAGAGTACCGAAACCGTGATGCTTGAGACCGGTATCAAGGTTATTGACCTTCTGGAACCTTATGTTAAGGGTGGCAAAACCGGTTTGTTTGGCGGTGCAGGAGTTGGAAAAACTGTTTTGATTATGGAGCTCATCCACAACATCGCTATGGAGCACGGTGGATACTCGGTTTTCGGAGGTGTCGGTGAAAGGACAAGGGAAGGAAACGACCTTTACTTTGAAATGAAAGAATCAGGGGTTTTATCAAAAACAGCACTTGTTTACGGCCAGATGACAGAACCTCCCGGAGCAAGGTTAAGGGTAGGACTTACCGCATTGACTGTTGCTGAATACTTCAGAGATGTTCAAAATCAGGATGTCCTTCTGTTTATTGACAACATATTCCGTTTTACTCAGGCAGGTTCAGAGGTTTCAGCATTGCTTGGAAGAATGCCTTCCGCCGTTGGTTATCAGCCTACACTTGCAACTGAGATGGGTGAATTGCAGGAGAGGATTACCTCAACTAAAAACGGTTCAATTACCTCTGTTCAGGCTATCTATGTTCCTGCAGACGACTATACGGACCCTGCGCCTGCGACAACATTTGCTCACCTTGATGCAACTACAAACCTTTCAAGGCCTATTGCTGAACTGGGTATTTATCCCGCTGTTGACCCTCTTGAATCAACTTCAAGGATTCTTGACCCGAGGATTTTAGGGGAAGAGCATTACAGGGTTGCAAGACAGGTACAGCAGATTCTTCAGAGATACAAAGACTTGCAGGATATTATTGCAATATTAGGTATTGATGAATTGTCGGAAGATGATAAACTTACCGTTTCAAGGGCAAGAAAGATTCAAAGGTTCCTTTCACAGCCTTTCCATGTAGCGGAACAGTTTACCGGTATCCCCGGCAAATATGTAAAACTTGAAGATACAATTAAAGGTTTCAGAGAAATTGTTGAAGGAAAATATGACGACTTGCCTGAACAGGCTTTCTACATGGTAGGAACAATTGAAGAGGCTGTTGAAAAGGCTGAGAAAATAAGGAGAGAAGGATAATACCATGGCTGAAACAATGCATTTCAGTCTCGTCACTCCTGAGAGAAGCGTTTTTGAAATAGAAGTAAAAGAAGTGACTATTCCCGCCTACGAGGGGGAGATGCAGGCGTTGCCTTTTCACACGCCTTACTTTGCAAAATTAGGGATAGGCATTTTAAGTTTTACAGATATAACGGGGGAGCAGAAAAAGTTAGCCGTTACAGGCGGCTTTGTTGAAGTTTTGCCTCATAAAGTAACAATGCTTTGCAGAACAGCCGAATTGCCTGAAGAAATTGACGTGGAAAGGGCAATGGAAGCCTTGAAAAGGGCAAAACAAAGGCTTGAACACCCTGACGAAAATACCGATATAGACAGGGCAAGGGCAGCCTTAATGAGGGCAATGGCGAGGTTAAGTCTTTTAGGGAAAGAATAATCTAATATAAGTATAAGAAATATTTCAAGGCCGGTTATCCGGCCTTTTTTTGTTTAAAAGGAGAAATTTTTTTATAAAAAAATGTAAAATAAACTTTACATTTTGTAAATTATACTGTAATATATCAATGTGCTTATGATTGATTCAAGTTTAATTGTCGGAGGTTTTATTGAAGATTATTTAAATTAATTAATTTTATTATTAAAGTTAAGTTTATATTACAAAAAGTAAAATATTATTTATAAAAAGAATGATATGTTTTGTAATTGTTTTGCTTCCGTTAAGGGAGCAGAAAAAATTTTTTTGGAGGTTTTATTTTTTGGAGGTTTTATAATGTTTGACCCGAAAGTTGTTACTACTTCTAATGTGGCACCTAGTTGTGCATCTTGTTCAATTTGCGCACTTTGTCTTGCAGATGGCCCGATTCCTGATTTTGAAGGCGCAGGGCTTGCAGGCCTCTTCGGATTGTGCGCAAGGTAAAAAAGTAAAAAACGGGCCGGTTTATGCCGGCCCTTATTTAGGAGGTAAATTTTGATCGGAGTTGAAACTTATTATCCTAAGTTAAATAATAATACAAGGATATTAGAAAATATTAACGGGAAAAACTTTTTAGTCCTTAACGTAAAAAACGAAAATATAAGATTTGAG
>JALWHA010000074.1 GCA_027038695.1 Acidobacteriota bacterium | reverse complement strand
AACCAGTAAACAAGAAATAAAATGAGTGTTAAAATCAAAATAAAAAAAAACGAGACCGTTAAGGTTATCGCTGGCCGTGACAAAGGTAAGCAAGGTAAAGTACTTCAAGTATTTCCTTCAAAAAATAAAGCCTTAGTCGAAGGAGTTAATATGGTTTCAAAACATACTAAGCCTAATGCCGAACATCCTCAAGGTGGAATTATTCCTCAAGAAGCTGCTATTAATATCTCAAACTTAATGTTTGTAGATGCTAAAGGTAATGCTACACGTGTAGGACGCCGAGTTGAAGATGGTAAAATTGTTCGTTATTCTAAAAAATCAGGGGAGGTAATCAAATAATGGAATATTCACCAAGATTAAAAGATAAATATACAGACGAAATTGTTCCAGCTATGATGAAACAATTTAATTATAAGTCTGTAATGCAGGTGCCAAGATTAGTTAAGATTTCTCTTAACCAAGGTGTAGGTGCTGCAATAACTGATAAGAAATTGTTAGATACTACAGTTGAAGAACTGACTCTAATATCAGGTCAAAGAGCTGTTAAAACCATTTCTAAGAAAGATATTTCTAACTTTAAGTTGAGAAGAGGTATGGGTATTGGAGCTCGTGTTACTCTTCGTAGAGAAAGAATGTACGAATTCTTAGACCGTTTTATTTCAGTTTCTTTACCTCGTACAAGAGACTTTAGAGGTATTAATAATAAAGGTTTTGATGGTCGTGGTAATTATACTATGGGTATTCAAGAGCAGTTGATATTCCCAGAGATTGTACTTGATAAAGTAAGTCGTATCCAAGGAATGAACATAACTATTGTTACTACCGCTAAGAATGACGAAGAAGCATTTGCTTTACTAAAAGAATTTGGTTTACCATTTAAAAAATAAGAAATAATGGCAAAAGAATCAATGAAAGCGCGTGAGCGCAAGAGACAAAAAATGGTTGATAAATATGCAAATACATACGAAAAATATAATATAACTAAGAAAAAAATTGTAAAAAAATATTTACCTTTGTTAAAATCAAAAGTTGTTGATTTGGGATGTGGGAGTGAAGGGCTTTGTAAATATAGGGATTTTGATTTTTATTTAGGTATTGATATAAGTGAAAATATGTTAAAACTAAATCCTTGTAATACTTTAAAACTTGATTTTAATACAAAAAAATGTTTTGAAACGATAAAAAATTATGATTTTGAACAGATTGTCTCTTTTTCAGCACTTCAATGGGCTAAAGATTTAGAATTTGTTTTTCAAGAAATAAAAAATTTAAATAAACAATTTCTTTTAACACTTTTTACTTCAAATACTTTTGCTTCACTTCATCAAGAGTTAAATATTATTTCTCCTATTTATTCTAAAGAAGATATTTTAAATTATGCCAATATTTTAGATTCTAAAATTGAAATTTTAAAATATGAACTTTTTTTTCCTACTCCAAAAAAGATGCTTGAATATATTAAATTTTCGGGTGTAAAAGGGAAAGTAAAAGCCAATATTAAAAATTTAAAAAGATTTTTTAAAGAATTTCCTGTAAACAGACTTGAATTTGAGATAGTTGTTTTATTTAGTTAAATATCTCCAAAAAGGAGAATATAATTAAAATTCTATTAGTCCTTCAAGAGGAGAAGAAG
>JALWHA010000073.1 GCA_027038695.1 Acidobacteriota bacterium | reverse complement strand
TTCCAATACTGATGATTAGAAGCGGCATAAGGAAAAGGAATGTAAATGCAGTATTTGTTAAAAGCCATCAATTCATAAACGGTTCCGGCTCCGGCCCTTGATATAACCAAATCTGACGCTTTATAAAAGATATGCATATCCTCTGAAAATTCTACGGTTTTTAGATTGTCTATTTTTTCCTTCGGTTTAAAATTTTTACCTGTTATCAGTATAAACTGTACCTCTTTCATCTTTTTTGCTAAAGAAACTGCAGTTTCTCCTAACTTCCTTGCCCCCTGACTTCCGCCGAATATTAAGACTACAAATCTATCTTTATCAATCCTTAATCTCTCCCTTGCCTCATCTTTCTTTAGATTGAGATTTTTTTTTAAAGATTCTCTGATCGGAAGTCCGCTTTCAACCACCTTTGACTTTTTAAAATATTTTTTTGACTGGGGAAATGTTATGAAAACCTTTTTGGCAAATTTTCCTAAAATCCTGTTAGTGAAAGACGGAACGGAATTTTGCTCGTGAACATAAAGGGGTATGTTTAGTAAAAAAGATGAAATACCGACAGGAATAGAGGTGTACCCTCCAAAGCAGATTGAGAATTGGGGTTTTTCCCTTTTCATCAGTTTGACAGTTTTCAGTGTGCTTTTTATCAAATTTTTAAAGTTTTTTAAAGTTTGAAACAAGGATTTTCCCCTCAATCCTCCCATCTCAAATAGTATTTTTTCCACACAGGGAAACTCTTTTTTAGCCTCAATTCCGTTTTTTGTTCCTATATAAACAACATCAAAATTTTCCTTCTGTAATTTTTGAGCAACCGATACAGCCGGATAAAAATGTCCTCCGGTTCCTCCTCCGGATATAAAAACCTTTCCCTTTTCCATCATCTACCTTTGAAAACCAAAGATTTGTCCGGTTCTTTAGAAATCCTCAACAGAATACCTGCATAAATCATATTCATTATGAGAGATGAACCTCCATAACTGACAAAAGGTAGCGTAAATCCGGTAGAAGGCATCAAACTCACATTAACAAGTATATGGAAGAGAGCCTGTAAAACTATTAAATATGTCAAACCGATACCTAAAGTTTGTGTAAATTTATCCTCTTTTTTCAGGGAAATCTCAACTCCCCTGAAAAGAATGATTAAGAACAAAAGTATTACTAATAATGCACCTAAAAACCCCGTTTCTTCTCCGATCAAAGCGTATATGTAATCCGTATGAATTTCAGGCAAGTATTTGAGTTTTTGTGTGCCGTTTCCTATACCTTCCCCTATAATACCGCCTTTTACAAATGCCAAAATAGATTGGAATGCCTGATATCCGCTGTCCGCCCTGTGTTCAATCGGGTTTAAAAGTCCTACAAACCTTTGTTTTGCGTATCCGGAAGTTATAATAAAATAACTGAATATAGGAATGAATATGAGGGGAAGAATAATTACCTTTTTAAAAGGAAAATTAGAAGAAAACATCAAAAGGAAAACCAGTATAACTAAAAATATGGCGGCTCCTTTGTGGGGCTCAATAATAATTAACCCTGCAAATAATCCCGTAATCACAAAAACAACCATTATTGAGCCGAATTTTTGTAATTTCTGCTCATCTTTCAGATACACAAAATAAGAAAAAAACAGAACCATTGAAA
>JALWHA010000072.1 GCA_027038695.1 Acidobacteriota bacterium | reverse complement strand
TCTATATTTGCCTTATCTAACCTTTCAACAATTTCTTTAACCTTGGTTTTCTTTTTGTAATCAAACCTATCTAAGATTTTATATACTCCAGTATCATCCAGATCTCCAGGTTCATCAAAGAACCATCTCATAGGTACGTTAAATTTCTCACTAATTTTTCTTAATAATTTTATTGTATAATTCTGCCTGTAACTTTCAGCCTGGGCAACAGTATTTATATTTATACCTAAAATATCGGCAAACTCTTTCTGAGTTAAACCTTTTGATTTCCTTAATTCTTTTACCTTATCTGTGATTCTTCTATCACATGACTCTCTCTTAACCATAACGGTGTAATGTTATCAGATCTTATTAGAAAATGCAATAAAAAAAATTTTTATTTATCATATTTTTTATTTTTGTATAATAAAAATAAGGAGTTTAAAAATGGGATATGAGGAAAAAAGAAAGCATAAACGTATCAATTTAAAAGGATATATAACTATTTCGCCACTGTCTTTAAGAGAAAATCTAAAACCTTTAAAAGGGAAATTTAAAAATATCAGCGAAGGGGGTATTCTTTTTGAATCATCTTCAAAGGTTTCCAGATCATCGTTATTAAAGGTTGAATTCCATCTGCCTCATAACAAAATACTTGCTGCACGCTACAAAGAATTTACAAATGTAACAGGTAAAAAGATAGTAATATTGGCCAAGGTGGTAAGAGTAATGAAAAATCGTTCTGGGAATTGGGAATTGGGAATTCAATTTATAAATATATATGAGGGGGACCTGGTAAATTTAAAGAGATTTCTTGAACTGGTAGATAAAAATTATGTATGGTAATTTTTATATGGTAACAAATAAAAAAAATCTGTTATAATTCTATTAAATTAAAATTTGAGGGATTTATGGTTAACCGAAAAGGAAGTTTTTTTAGAGGTATAGAATTACCTTTTATACCAAAATCTGAAGATATAACAATCCTGATAGCTGATGATGAAAAAGAGATTTTAGAATCATTGGAAGAAATACTTGTTCTTAGTGGATTCGTTAATGTAGAGATCGCTCAGGACGGAGAATCCGCTATAAAAAAAATAGAAAAAAAGGATTTTGACATTGTTATAACTGACATAAGTATGCCAGGGAAAAACGGGTTTGAAGTAGTGCAATTTGTAGTTAACAATTGTCCTTCAACGGTTGCCATTGTTATGACAGGTTACATTAATACGGATACCGCTATCAAATCTTTTAAAGCAGGAGCATATGATTTCCTGAAAAAACCATTTAATAAAGAAATGTTGTTACTTGCATTAGACAGGGCTCTGGCAAAAAGAGCAGTTATACTTGCAGAAGATAATTATAAAAGGTTGTTAGAAGAAGAAGTTGACAAAAGAACTGAAAAGGTAAGACAATTGAATAAAAATATCCTTGAATTATATAATCTTGCACAAAACACAAAGGAAACTATTGAATTAGATAAAGCGGTTAATATATTTAAAAAACATTCGGTTAGATTTTTCAAACCTCAAAATTTTTCAATTTTACTCTATTCTTCTTTTAATGATTCTCTTATGGTCCACAGGGAATTTTTCTCGGAACATAATCTAAAACCTGATAAATTAATGTATTCTACGGAGGAGTTTTTATTTACAAGTGAAAAACAGGTTAAAAATGCTTTTTACCTTTTTAAGGACGACAAGTACTCGGTTCTGGTAAAACTAATGAGGCACAATCATTTTTTAGGCTTTCTTTATATGGGTTTTGCACGAGAACAAGAGTTAATTAACGTTGACGAAAAATTACTTGAACTGTTTGTTTCCGAACTTGAAGCCAGCCTTTACCATAATAGACTTATTGAGGAACATAATGAAAAAATGAAAGAAATGGTTTTAAACGCCGTAAAAACCCATGCATATTCCATAGAAGCAAAAGATCCATACACCAAAGGGCATTGTGATAGGGTTGAAATTTATTCATCAATAATCGCAAAACAACTGATAAAAGATGAAGATGAGTTGTTTAATTTTAGAATTGCGTGTATCCTTCACGATATAGGAAAAATCGGAATTCCCGATTCTATTATTAGAAAACCCGGGAAATTGACAAAAGAAGAGTATGAAATCATGAAACAACACCCGGTAATAGGTGCAAATATAGCGGAACCACTTTACGGTAAAAAAATAGCGACTATAATTAAGTACCACCATGAGTGGTTTAACGGGACAGGCTATCCTGATAGATTAAAAGGATATGCCATTCCTCTGGAAAGCAGAATAATGGTTATAGGGGATACTTATGACGCCATGACGACAACAAGACCCTATAGAAAAGCCAAAAACCACCAAGAGGCTTACGACGAAATTCTAAGATTTTCCGGAATGCAGTTTGACCCCGAACTTGTAAATATTTTTATTAAGGCGTACGAGGAAATTAAATCGGTTAAAACCGAAGATTTAGGATTTAACATAACTTTATAGGAGGTTTTTATGGCAGAAGAAAAAGGTATGGGTAAGGTGATTTTTACGGTATTTGTTATTATTTTGGTGGCGTTTCTATTTTTTCATTTTTACAAAGTAAATACAATCGAAAAACAATATCAATCAACGGTAAAAACCGTTAATACTCAACTTGAAGAGGCAAACAAAGAAATAACCCTTATGAAAAAAGAGATTGAGAATTTAAGGTATAAACTTGAAATTGCCGGCATTATAAATGAGGTTGCAAAAAACAATTTCGGTATAGCGCAGGATAAACTTGACTCTTTAGTATCAAAACTTGAAGCAAAAAAACACAAGAATATTGACGAGATTAAAAAATTGCAGGACGATCTTCATATTCTGTTTACTAAAAAAGATAACAACAAAATTATTGAACAATTAGGAGTATTACAAAAAACGATAGAACAGTAAAACAACTATTATTTTAAAAAAATCAGGGGGAATAATCCCCCTTTTTTATTTCTTATTTACCGGAAATCGTAACTGCATCAAATAGTATAGAGGGACTTAAAATAGAGGACGATTTGTAGACATCGTTTCCTATTTCTTTTATATTTTTTAACATTTCTTGAAAGGTTGACGAAATCGTAAACTCGTTGACCGGGTAAGCAATTTTACCGTTTTCAATAAAAAACCCTTCGGCTCCCCTTGAATAATCCCCGGTTTTTACATTAGCACCCTGACCTTTTAAAGAGGTAACAAGTATGCCTTCGTTTATACCCGAAATAATCTCATCCAAAGATTTTGTGCCAGGGCTAATTACAAGGTTTGAATACCCTCCCGCTGAGCCTGTAGTCTCTAACCCTAACCTATTGGCAGAATAAACGCTTAACAGATAATTTTTTAATTTCCCGTTCTCAATTAAATTAAACCTTTTTGACTTAACCCCGTCACTGTCAAAAAGCCTTGAGCCTAAACCGTGTTTTAATAGAGGATTATCTTCAATTGTAAGATTGTTAACCGCAATAAAATCGTTTAACCTATCAAGCAAAAAACTTTCTTTTCTATACAGATTTCCGCCTGACAATGCAGACGCAATCGACGAAAAAAAACCTCTTGCAACTGTATTCTCAAATATTACCGGTAAAATCCCGGTTTTAGGTTTTTTGCTTCCCCTTTTAGCTAAAACCCTTGAAACCGCTTTTTTAGATATAGCGTCATTATTTAAAAGTAAATCTTCCTTAACGGCATAATCCCACCAACCGTCTCTCTGCTTTCTACCTTTATTTTCAGAATATTTAAGCCTGTCATCGGTTAAAAGGATGATCCCTTTTCCGAAATAACTTTTTTCAAACCCGTCAGCAAAAAGGTATGAATTTGCAAAAACCGTGATTCCGGAAAAAGTTGAACAAAAAGCCCCTCCGGAACGTATTTGAGTACTATTATTAAGAGAAATCTCTTCCAACTGCTTTGCGTCCTCTACCATATCTTGAACGCTTTTAGCAAAAACTTTTCTATCAAAGGCATCTATATCAATATCAGCTTTCCCTATCAAATCTTTCTCGGGAACAATAAAATAAGGGTCCTCTTCTACGGTATCTATTAATTTAATCAGATAATTAATTAAAGACTCCACCTTTGATTCATCAATAAAATTTCCCGAAACGGTAGCGGTCTTCCCTTTTTTCGCACCGACAATGGTTATAGGCACACTTTCAGAAAAACTAACATTATCTACCTGCCCGTTAAGGATTTCTACCTCGGTTGACTGTTGAGGGGTCAAATAAATCTTAAGGTAATCAAATTTATTCCTGAATTCTTTAACAAGCCTATATGCAATATCAGTATAAAACTCTTTTTTATTCATACCTCAACACCCCCGACGGTAATTTCTTTTACCCTAACCGTAGGCATACCGATTCCCACCGGAACACTCTGTCCTTTGCCGCAAATCCAATGTCCTTTAGAAAACCTTAAATCATACCCCACCATATCAACCTTTGTCAAAATATCAGGCCCATTGCCTATAAGTGTTAGATTTTTCACGGGGTACTTAATTTCTCCGTTTTCAATATAATAACTTTCATTAGGGACAAAAACAAAATCTCCGCTTGAAATATCGACCTGTCCACCGGCGAATGAACAGCACATAACTCCTTTTTTTACGGATTTAAGAATATCTTCAGGGTTGTCTTCTCCTTTATTAAGGTAAGTAACCCTCATCCTCGGAATAGGGGTCACCCTGAAAGATTCTCTCCTTCCGTTTCCCGAATAGGGAATTGAAAGTAAATCCGCATTCAACCTGTCCGTCATAAACCCATTTAATTCCCCGTTTTCAATCAAAACCGTTTTTTGTGTTTTAACAAGTTCATCGTCAAAATTAAGAGAACCGGTATTATTCGGTATAGTCCCGTTGTCAATTACCGTACACAGAGAAGATGCGACTTTTTCCCCTACCCTCCCCGTATACGCCGAACTCTTCTTGCGTATAAAATCAGCTTCAAGAGGATGCCCCACCGATTCGTGAATTAAAACTCCGGATTCCCCGGCCTTTAAAATAACCGGCATCAATCCTGCCGGGGCATTCCTTG
This sequence comes from Acidobacteriota bacterium, assembly GCA_027038695.1. Classification (GTDB taxonomy): domain Bacteria; phylum Acidobacteriota; class Holophagae; order Thermotomaculales; family Thermotomaculaceae; genus Thermotomaculum. Next base: position 38 of record JALWHA010000072.1, on the reverse strand, counting down.
CGTCTAAATTCAATATAGCCTTTCTTGACGCCTCTTCC
>JALWHA010000071.1 GCA_027038695.1 Acidobacteriota bacterium | reverse complement strand
TGCAATACCTTTCGTCAATAATATAAAAGATTTTTTTCAAATGGGATATAATATTAAAAAAATGCGGGGGATAAAAATGAAAAAGAAAATTTTTTTATGGGTTGTTATTTTAATTGTTGTTATTGCCGGGGTAAGGATTTTCACCGGGAAAAAGAACCGAAACAATATTAAAGAAAAAGCACAGGTAACAAAACAAAGCGCACCTTCCGAGATAGCCGCAAAGGTTGAGCCTGCAGGATTTTTAAACTACTTTCCCGGGAGTTTAACAATTTACTTCTCCGAGCCCCTTTTCGGTACATCTGGGGTTATTATTGACTCAAACGAAATAGCAAACTTTATTGAAATAAAACCCCAAATAAAGATTAAAGGGAATTGGCTAAACTCAAACACATTCTCTGTAAAGTTTCTTTCAAAATTAAAACCTGACACAGAATACACTGTTTTAGTTAAAAAAATCCCTTTAAAGAGGGACACAGGTTCCAAATTCAGCCCTCAAACATTTACCTTTACCACCCCCCAATTAAAGCCTTTATCCGTTATAAGTTTAAGCACTGCAGGGAAAAAGGCAAAACTGCAGGCAAGGTTTAATTTTCAGGTGGATTTACGCAATACTAAAAAATTTATTGAGATTAGGGACAATGACGGCAACGCAATCCCCATAAAATCAATAGCCTATGCTACAGCAAACAATAGCACACTAAAAGACACCCTTGTTTTAACCTGCTCTATCCCGAATGCGGGGGTGTATAAGTTTATCGCCCACAGCGGGATTAAATCCATTGACGGTTTTAAAACAAACAGAGACTTTGTTATTGAATTTTCTGCAGGCTTTACATCCCTTCCTATATTTGTAAAAGACGTGACGGTAAATGATCTGGGGGATATGTTTTCAATAGACTTTACGGTAATCACACTGAAAAACAGGCCTGTAACCCTAAAAAAAGAATCCCTTAAAAACTTTATTACCATTTCCCCTGACACAGAATTCTTCGTCTATCCGACAAAGGGGCATCTGACAATAACGGGAAGTTTTCTCCCGGGCAACAACTATAAGGTTTTCCTGTTTTCAGGTATAAAGGGACAAAACGGGGAAACCCTCAAAAACGACTTTAAAACAACGGTAACAATACCGGAACACAAACCTAAACTTATGTTTTTGTACAAGGGAAGGTATTTCGGGACAAAGGGAGAGTGGAAATTCCCCATTGTTGCAAAAAGACTGAAAGAGGTAACCTTAAACCTCTACCTTATCCCTCAGCAAAACCTTACCCTGTGGTACTCATACGCAGGCGGCTCAGAATGGGATATTGAAAACTTTGGCAAAACAGTTAAAGAAAATTACAAAGTAAAGATTCCTCAAAACTCAGGTGGGCTATACTTTCTTGATTTGAAAAAACTTATCCCTAAAGTTGAAAAGGGAGTTTATATACTTAAAGCAAAGGCATATTCCAAAGAGACGAAAAGGTACTATAACGACACCGCAAAATTTACTATTTCCAACCTTTCAATAATCTCAAAATGGAACGACAAAAACGTTGTATTATGGGTTGTAAATTCAGATAATGCCTCGCCTGTTAAGAATGCAGAGGTAAAGATATACGATTCGGCAAACATTGAAAAGGGAAGTGCAAAGACAGACT
>JALWHA010000070.1 GCA_027038695.1 Acidobacteriota bacterium | reverse complement strand
CCCATTTTCAAGGATGTCGTCATTTTATTTTTCTCCAAAGGATTTTATTTTCTTATTTATTTTGTTAAAAATCGGTGTCCTGAAGGCACAGCCTATAAATATAAGGTTTTTCCTTTTCTTTTTAAATCCTTCTTTTTGTTCTTTCATCATCTTTAAAGGTATTTTCAGATAAAAAGGCACTGAAAAATCAGAAGAAAGTTTTGCCACAAGTTTTGATATCTGGATTTCCATAGGACATTCAGGCCCGCAACTTCCGCACCTTAAACAAAATTCCGCTATCTTTTTAGAGTCTTTTTTCTTTCCAGTGAAAGCGGTTAGCAGGCTTCCTATTCCGCCGTGGTAAACCTTTCCGAATTTGTGCCCCCCTACTTCTTTATAAACAGGGCAGATGTTTAAGCAGGAAGCACAGCGAATACACCTTGAGGTTTCTCTAAACTCTGATTCAAGTAAATTTTTCCTGCCGTTATCAAGCACTATTAGAAAAACTCTTTGATGGGGAAGGGGTTTGCGGATAAAGTCAACATAACTTGTGTAGTATTGGCCTGTGGCGCTTGAGGTTAAAAGTTTTTGCAAATCTTCCATTCTATCAGGGGTGTCGTATATTCTGTCGTATCCCGTAACAACAAAAACCTTTTGCGGAAGCCTTGCGCTTAATGAGACATTCCCCTCATTGCTTACAGCCATAATGGTTGCTGGGTTTGCTATAACAAAGTTTGCCCCTATTATCCCGCAGGTTGCGTTTAAAAACTTTTCCCTTAAATGTTTTCTAACAAAATCCGTTAATTCCTGTATGTTTGACGAAAGGTTTGTTTTAAACTTTTTGTTTATCATTTTTCTAACATCTTCGGCAGATAGGTGTACTGCCGGGGCTGTGAAGTGTGAGGGGAGTTCGTTTCTCTGCTGGATTATCCATTCCCCTAAATCGGTTTCTACTACCTCATGCCCCTCTTTTTCTAAAAATTGCCTTAATTCAATCTCTTCCGTTGTTAGGGATTTTCCCTTTACAATTAACTCTTTTTCTTCTAATTTTGCCTTTATAAATTCCTTAACCTGACTTCCGTTTTCCGCAAAGAAAACCTCAATTCCGTTTTTTTCAAAGTTTGTTTTGGCTTCTTTCCATAGTTTTTCTGCGTTTTCAAGGCATTTTTTTCTTTTTTCAACCGCATAAGGTATAAGTTCGGCTAAACCTTTTTCTTTAAAAACCCTGTGCTTTTTCTCAACTGTATGGCTTGTCGCTTTGTAAACATTCTCGTTAAAAAGGTTGAACAAAAACAAAGTGGCACTCCTTTGCGCCGTGTACGCCTGAAATTAGTTTTTTTTCAATATCAGCCGTTTTGCTTTCTGCACTAACAAACATGCCTTGAGAAAAGTTATGCTCTTTTAAGGCTTTTTCATACCCTTCCGAAAAATTTTTACCGAAAATTATTACGGTTTTGTGCAGCAGCAGTTTTTTTGCGTCTTCAATATTTTCAATCTTAACAAATGCGCCTTGATTTTTAACAATTAAATCCGCTTCAACCGTTATACAGTCTTCAAACTTTTCTTTAATCTCTTTTATTTTGTTATCTAATTCGCTTTCCTTTGCAAAGTGCCAGTAGGTAGCCATCAGTCTTTACCCGGCAGTTTCGGTTTGTTAAAAACC
>JALWHA010000069.1:4358-5073 GCA_027038695.1 Acidobacteriota bacterium | reverse complement strand
ACCTTTACGGTTGCGGTTGCCGACCCGCTAAATATTTATTTAATAGATGATATTGCTTCAATGACGGGGAAAAAGGTTAACGTCGTGGTTAGCAGCCAGAGGGAAATAGAACAGGCGTTGGAGCACTTTTATACAAAAACAGATTTAGATATTCTACATTTAGATGAAAATGGTACTGAAAACGAATTAGTAGATAAACCTGTTATAAAACTTGTAAACAACATTTTAATGCAGGCATCTCAAAAAGAAGCGAGTGACATTCACATTGAGCCGGGGAAAAATAGGTTAAGGATAAGGTATAGGATTGACGGGGTTCTAAAAGAACAGGATTTTAACATACCGTTTTCCCTTTCTTCAGCAATTATATCAAGAGTCAAAATCCTGTCCAATATGGATATAGCGGAGAAAAGAACTCCCCAGGACGGAAGGATTCAACTAAAATTGGGGGTTAAAGATTACGACATAAGGGTATCAACCCTTCCCACCATTTATGGGGAAAAAATCGTCATGAGGTTGCTGGATAAGTCATCCACATCCGTAGGGCTTGATTCACTCGGATTAAAACTGGAAGATTTAGAATCAATTCGCAAACTTTTGAAATTGTCAAACGGCATCATTCTTGTTACCGGGCCAACAGGCAGCGGAAAAACAACCACATTATACTCCTGCTTAAAGGAGCTCAATTCCGAAGACAAGAATATTATCACCGTAGAAG
>JALWHA010000069.1:0-4348 GCA_027038695.1 Acidobacteriota bacterium | reverse complement strand
CCGTAGAAGATCCGGTAGAATATCAATTTGATAACATAAATCAGGTGCAGGTTAACCCTCAAGCGGGAATTACCTTTGCCAACGGATTAAGGGCAATTTTAAGACAGGACCCGGACATTATTTTGGTAGGGGAAATCAGAGACAGGGAAACAGCCGAAATTGCCGTTCAGGCTGCTTTAACCGGGCATCTCGTTCTCTCAACTATTCACACCAATGACGCATCTTCTACTATTTCAAGATTGGTTGAAATGGAAATCGAACCCTTTCTTTTGGCCTCGTCAATAAGGGCAATTATCGGACAGAGGCTTGTTAGAAAGATATGCCCCAATTGTGTGGTTAAATATAGAGCAAGGGATGATGAAAAACATATGCTGGGTTATCCAAAGGAAAAAGACTTAATTTTGAAGAAAGGAAAAGGATGTAGCCTTTGCTCTAATACTGGCTACAAAGGAAGGACAGGCATTTATGAAATCTTAACTATAACAAGTGAGATAAGAAAAATGATTGTTGAGAAAAAAACACCTGATGAGATTATACAAAAAGCAAGAACACTGGGATACACTTCTATGCAACAAGACGGATTCAATAAAGTTAAAAAAGGAATTACCACTTTAGAAGAAGTGCTAAGAGTGACAAGGATAGGCGAATAATATGCCAAAATACTTTGTTAAAGCAAGGGACGAATTAGGAAACTTAATTGAAAACACTTATGAAGCGGAGACGGAAAAGCATTTATATGAAAAATTAAATTCTTTAAATTATATCCCGATCAAAGTAAAAGAGATAAAAAAAAGTGGAATTTTAAGTCTAAATATTTTTCCTAAAAAAATAACCCTAACCGAACAAATACTCTTTTTCAGACAGCTTGCGACTCTAATTGACGCCGGTGTGCCTTTGATACAATCCCTTGAAATCGTAATGAAACAACTAACCAATGAAAAATTTGAAAAAATAATAGCAACCTTAAAAGAAAAGATTGAGGAAGGGTTGTCTCTATCCGAGGCTATGTCTATTTTCCCCGAAGCCTTTACGAGATTGCAGATCAATATGGTTTTTGTCGCCGAAGAAGGAGGGGTTCTACCTGAAATCCTTGACAGAATCGCTTTAATACTTGAAAACGAGAAAAGCACAAAGGAAAAAATCAAAACAGCCACAAGGTATCCAAAACTGGTAGTTACCGCCTTGAGCATTGCATTCTTAATATTGATGTGGTTTGTGGTCCCTCAATTTCAGAAAGTTTACGGCAAATTTGGCAAAAAACTTCCCCTTCCTACAAGAATGTTGTTCGGGTTTTACATTTTTCTGAAAACTTACTGGTGGCTAATCCTCTTGATTATTCTTTTATCTTATCTCCTTTTTAGAAAATGGGTCAATACGGAAAACGGCAGGTGGAAGTTTGACAAATTTAAGTTGAAAATTTATATATTCGGGCCTCTGTTTCTAAAGATTTATCTTGAAAGATTTACAAGGGTATTCGCTTTAATGATTCAATCAGGCATTCCCATAGTAAAAGCATTGGATATCGTATCGGGAGTAACCGACAATGTAGTAATAGAAAACGCCGTTGTTCAGGTTAAAAATTCCATATTAGAAGGAAAAACCCTTGCCGAACCTATGGCTGTCAACAAATACTTTACAGATATGGTTGTCCAGATGGTAACAATAGGGGAAAATACCGGTAAATTAGACTATATGCTTATAAAGGTTGCTAACTACTATGAAAAAGAAGTGGATTACACAATAAAAAACCTTTCAACCATGTTGGAACCGATTTTAATAGCGGGATTAGCGGTAATTGTGTTATTTTTCGCTCTGGCAATTTATCTACCAATGTGGAATATGATGAGTTTGTTTAAATAGGCTTAATTAATATGAATATAAAAAACAAATCGTTAAGGTACGAATACCTTATCTTTCTGGTAGCAATTATCTTTTGTTATTTCAATGTAATAAGATTACCTCAAATTTATTATGATGACTTTTCAAATGTTTTTACCCCTGCTCTATTAGGAGAGGGATTTAACCCTCATTCCATACTAAATGCTTTGATGTTTCACGTAGGTGGTTTCAGGCCAATTTCTTATTTAAGTTTTTATTTAAACCATTATCTTTTCAACGGGAATTTAAGGTCCTTTGTAATTATCAACGTAATAATTCATTTTCTAAATACTATTATTTTTTATAAGATAGCTTTTAAATTAACAAAAAATAGGGAAATTTCTTTTTTAACCTCTCTCTTCTGGGCGGTTAGTCCGGTAAACCTCTTTGCCGTAAGCTACATAGTACAAAGAATGACATCCCTAATGGCACTTTTCGGCGGAATAGGAACTTTATACTATCTGAATTGGGAAGAAACAAAAAAGAAAAATTATTTAATCTTTGCGATTCTATTCGTAATTCTTTCTACATTATCAAAAGAAAACGGAATCCTTTTTTTAGGGCTCTTTATTGTTCACTATTACATTAAAAACGGAACCCAAAAGGATATTTTAGAAATCTACCTTACAGGGTTTCTTTTTTTAATCTTCTGGTATATATTCTGCAAAAATTATTTTGTGGTAGGATATATTAAAAGGGGTATAAATCCTATAGAAAGGTTTTTAACGGAATTAAGAGTTCTGGTATTCTATATCCAAAACATAATTTTCCCTTTTAACAAAAATATCTTTCTAATAATTAACTTGCCGGCATCAAAAAGCTTATTCCAACCTATAACTACACTTTTCTCGTTAATTTTTATTTTAATTCTTATAGGAGTCTCTTTTTTTCTATCAAAAAAAGACAAAATTATATCAATAGGAATTTTAGGTTTTTTTCTGTTTCATATTATTGAATCCACCTTTATGCCTCTTTTACAAGCATTCTGGCATAGGAATTATGTGGCATCTTTCTTCTTAATTCTTGCTTTTTTAAAATTTATCTTCTCTTACAAAACTAAAATAGTAAATATTACAGTTACGATTTTAATACTAAACGCAACCTGGGTAACGATTCTGCACAACCTAAAATGGCAATATAAACCTTATTATGTGAAAAAAAACTATGAAAGATATCCGCAATCTTTGAGCGCAAAAAACGATTTTGCAAATGAATTATTTAAAGAGGGCAAATTAGACAAAGCATTAAACATTTATTCTGAATTATTGAACACTAATAGGAAAGACCTTGCTTTTATCCCAATAATTGAAATCTTCCATTTGAAGAATTTAGATAAAGAAGCACTTGCTCTGGCAAAGTTATCCCCTACAAAGGGACCTAACCTTTTAAGGATAATAGCAATATGTTATACGAGTTTAAATCAACCTAACAAAGCTTTACTTTATTTTCAAAAAAGCCTTGATAAAAAATTTGAACCATCCGTACTTTTTTACACTCTTTCGTTATTTTATATGAACAATAATTATGATAAAGTTATTTTTATCGCTGATAAGTATCAAAAGAAACTAACCTTTAAATTTATAAACAATAATAAAATAAATAAAATTTACAATTTAAAAAATTTAATAATCAAAATTCTACTTTTAAAGATAGAGTGTGAAGTAAAGTTAGGCCTGAAAAAGAAATTAAATAAAGACGTCAATTTATTGAAAAAACATAAACTATTTACACAATCTATCAAAAACTACATAAATGCTTTAATATGCTTAAAACAAAAGAAATACCCAAAAGCCATTCAATTACTTAAGGCTATAAATTGTCCTCAATTTAATGACCTTGGACTATTCCTGATGACAAAAAAAAGGACATTTATGCTATGCATAAACAATAAAACTGCTAAATAGCAAAAATTTAAAAAACTTATTGAAATCCTAAAATCAACAAGAACATTTGACAAAAGTGGATAAATGCTATTGACAAAAAAGTCAAAAGTGTTATATTTTTAATCAGATTTTAACTTTAAGGAGGGTAATATGAAAAAGAACAAAGGTTTTACCTTAATTGAATTGGTAATGGTCATCGTTATTTTAGGCATTCTTGCTGCAATTGCTATGCCGAAATATGTTGACATGAGGGACGAAGCATTGAGGGCTTCGGCAAAAGCGACAATCAACAGCATCAGATCTGCCATCGCCATTCAGTATGCCAAGAACGCATTGAACGGCAGCGCAACTTTCCCATCAAGTACAGATTTAACTGCAACAGGAAGTAGCTCAATCTTTGTTGAAGGACAAATGCCCGAATCACCAATTATTAACGCAAACTCAGTAAAAGCAGTAACCTCTGATCCTATATCTAGTGGTGATGTTGATAATACTACGGCTTATCTTTATAATCCAGCTACAGGTGAAATAAGATACAATAGCGACGGCGACGACGGGACAGGCACATATTGGTATCAATACTAATT
>JALWHA010000068.1 GCA_027038695.1 Acidobacteriota bacterium | reverse complement strand
TAATAAGTTTTCGTTATCATCAACGATACTAATCTCTATGTCTTCTATAGCGTTATTATTATTGTTCTCGCAGTAAAAACCTATTTTATCGCTGATATTTTTAATCGGTTTGTTAATATTCAGAAATAAATGGGTGATATTCATAATGATATATTAAATCTATTTTCTCTTTTTTTCAAGGGGAAGAGTTATGTTTATTGATGAAAAAAGATTGACATTTTAGATAAACATATTAAATTTATTATTAATAAATTACGAATAGGTCAAAAATTTGCGGTGAGGTAAGGTTAAAAAAAATAGCAAAAAAACAATGTTTAAAAGAGAACTCAGGGGGTAATAAGACAATGGGAGAAAATGCATATACACACAATAAGCAGGGTAATAATACAGAAAAAAAGCATAAGTATTAAAGGGGTATGAATGATGTGTAACAATGTTATGGGAAACATAGAGGATTATTACAAAAAAGCCAGAAATGGGAATATAATCCTGGACGAAATGAATATAGTAGGGACGATAGGGTGTGGAAGTGAAGGTTGTGTGTTTGTATATCAAGAAAGTAATAACTTTGGTGCGGTTAAATACTTTTGTCCTGCACAAGGGTCAATCAACAATGTGATAAATAATATGAACAACAAGAAAAATAAGATAAATAACAAAGGCTATTGTAAATATCTGGTAAAAATAGACAATATTGATAAATCTGGAACCATAAATGGAGCGGTTTATGTCAAGATGGAAGCGGTCTTTGGACAAAATTGTGCATTGAAAGAATATTTGATTGGAAAACATGAGAATTTAGAGGAAGGCAATGACAATCCACAGTCCACACTTTTAAGTGGTTTTTTACAATTAACTGAAGGATTATGTTGCTTGCATGACAAAGGATTTATTCACGGAGACATAAGTTTGAATAATGTTCTGGCAAAAAATACCGAATTAGTATGGATAGATTATGATTTAGGGGTAAGCACTGTTTTAGGCACTCCAGGGTTTATTGCTCCTGAATTATTAACTAAAAAAGGAAAACACACGAAGAAAACTGATGTTTATGCACTGGGTATTCTCTTTGCAATAATGGTGTTAATATTGGAAAAAGGAGAAGAAGGGGTTGAACAATACAATACACTATATAATAACAATTTGGGAAATTTTGAAAAAAATTGGAATAACGATAATATTCAACGGTGTATTCAATCTCAAAGAGCATTTAAAGAGGCTTTATTGGGTGCGATAGAGAATCTTTCCTCTGCTACAGGGTTTAGAACTTTAATTAAGAATATGACTACTGAAGATGTTGCGGACAATAGACCTGATTGTAAGTCGGTGTGTGAAAAATTATCAAACATTTTTGAGGAACAACTTGAGAATACAAAAATTACATCTTTGCCGGAAATTCCCGTTAAGTCCGTTGAAACTAAATCACAACCTTCTGATGACGGGTCTATAGTATCGGATTCTGAAGAACAATCTACTCCTCCCGATATTTCATATGAAGATGCTAATCTTGAAGATAAACCGGTGCAGGAAAATAAAGATGAATCACAATCAGAAAACATTCAGTCAGAATCTGATACAACGGACAAGCATTTATACTCGGGTATTAAAGGTGAAACGCTTTCAGATTCAGAAACATCCCATACTGAAGATGGCAAGCAGGAGCCTGATGAAAAGGAATTAAAAGATAGAGCACAATCCGGGAACGCCTCAGCCGAACCTGCCACTGCAAATAATCATTCTTACTCAGGTGTTTCCGGACCAACGCTTTTAGACTCGGGAGCATCACAAACTGAAGATGTCAAGAAAAAACCTGAAGAAAGAGAAATTGAAACCCCGAAAAAAAAATCTTCTTCTGGCAATTTTGCAGGAAATAATTATCTGGTGCAGAATGGGTATGTTAATAGAGTCGGGGTTTTTCAAGTTGATCTTGTGAATGGTACCGATATTATTCTTATAAAAAAACAGGGATGGGATTTTTCTATAAGTTTGTTCCCTATTACAAGAAAACAGTATGTCGCTATTACAGGAAAACAATGTTCTCATGCTGGCAAAAATGAAGAAACCTCTGACTGTGAATCTGTTTTTGATTTCTTTGTTAAAGGGTGCACATTAGATGAAGTTAAAGGTTTTCTAAAATTCCTTAAGAACAAAGATGGCAATCATCGGTATGATTTGCCTTCTGAGGAGCAATGGAAAAAGTTATATCAGATTGAGTTTGTTCTAAAATCTATCAATGTAAAACAGGGGTTTAAAGCATATCTTCAACAAAATTTGGAAAGTGATTTTAATCAATGCATTTTGGATTTAATAGATTCCGAACACTTTCTATTTTTAAATGAAGGCTTGCTGGAGTACATTAACCGGAAAAACAGTAATTCAGGTTTTGTGTATTGCATAGGAAGGCCGCCTTATGAAAAGTGGAAAAATCTATTGAATCCTGTAAGTGTCAAAGAATACAAACTTGATTTGGCGAAACCTTTAATAGGTTTTAGAATTGTAAGAAGGGGGGGAAATGAAATTGAAATTCTTTAAAAAGAAAATAATATGTCCATATTGCCGTACTTTGATTGATAAAATGAAAACAGAAGATGGAAACCAAAATGAACATGGCACAGTAAGTGTATGCAAATGTCCAAATAATAAGTGTAACCGGGAATTGCCTTGTAATTTAGAAAAAAACTCTGTGTTTATAGGGTTAGTCGGATTTACAGGCCATGGAAAAACTTTGTACATGCTCTCATTGATGTATTTGTTAAAAAATGCCATAGGTGTTTGGGCTAAGGATGACGAAGCATTAAATGAACTTTTTGAGGAAGTTAATAAGTTAAAAAACGGAGAGCTTCCACAAGCAACTAACACTATTTCTAAGAATCTATATGAAATTACAATTAATGAAAAAGGGAGGCTCTTCACTCTTTTTGATGTAAAAGGAGAAGATTGTTCCAGTAAAGACAATATTGTTGATAAAGCGAGAGCACTGTTATATTGCGATGTCATTTTTCTTATTGCAGATGTTTTTGATACAGGTAATTTTGACGAATTTTTGAAACAGTTAAATATCTTAAAAAACGCTAAAGACCAAAAGTATGACCCCCCTCTTCCCAAGCAGCATTTGATTGTTGTGTTTACAAAAGGGGATATGGCAAAAGGTAAGTTGCCAGGAAACTTATGGAACTATCTTTTAGAAGGCAGTATTGAAAAATACAATACCGCAAATGCCTTAAGTGGAGTAATCAAGAATTTAGAAAAGAATTCCCGGAATATAGAAAAGTGGGTGAAAAAGCAAAAATGTTATAATTTGAAAAAGGAATTTAAATCTGTAAGTTACACTATTGTTTCTTCTATTGGGGCAGAGCCTCTGGGTAATGGAGAACTTGGATTCAAATTGTCTAAAAATGACCCTAAAAGGGTTTTAGACCCTTTTTTGCTGGCAATGAAAAAGATGGGGTTTATTTAAAATGGGACTTGATAGATTCAATGTTTATACCTATATCTATACAACTATTTCTAAAGAAGAATCTCCGAGAAACAAGGCCGGGTTTCAGACTGTTTGTTATCCTGATTTTTTTGAGAATGATACTGTTAATTATATTGAAAGAAGAATTTTTAAGCCTGAAAATTTAAGAGATGTCAAGGTTTCAGGGTTTTTCCTGAATCTTAAAAATGAGTTTTTTTATGTTCTATCTTTTTTAAAAAACCTTCCTGAAGAACGAGATGCCTTTGGGAGAAGGGGGGTTTTCATTGTTCAGGGTTTTCTATTCCCTGAAAGATTGTGGAGTATTCTTTCCACCAGGAGTTTAATTTCATTAATAGAAAAATATATTGTAGATAGCAGACAGGAAGCATTTAATCTGCCTTTCGTTGATAAGAAGGAAGGCAAAACACATGCCATTCAGATAGATAAACAGGATATAGAATCCCTTCTTCCAATTACCCTTTCTGTCCAGAGTGATTACGAATATAAACTTTTCATTGCGTTAACTAAATTAACCGATAATGATTTTAAAAAGGTTATTGCAATTAAAACAGATATTGATAGTTTTTTAAACCTTATTGACAAACTGCTTTTTTATATGCCTTATGATTTAAAACTTAAACTATTCTGGGATTCGGTAATGGACAATGTTTCGTTAGGGGATGTGAAGCCAAATATTCTTGCTTTTTCGTCCAATCCTCCTTATGGTGCCGATTTTTTAAAGATAGATGCTGAAAGCATTGAACAGTCTTTGAACGATGATTTTTTTCAACCGGAGACTCCATTTGAGAGGTGGTTATTTTATTGTAAAAACGAGGTGAATTTAAAAACAATTGATACAGCCTATAACCTATGTCAATTTTTAAGTAATGGCAGAAAAGTGAATAAAGATGAGGGATTGTTTTCAAGTGAGTGCTTTTTAGATGTAAATAAAAAATATTTAGAGGAAGTGTTTATTGAACGGTTTCAAAGCGATTTTAACCAAAGTATTTGCCGGTTAGTTGTTGACAGGTTTGATATAAAACAGATTTATCAATTCGTTGTTTTTTCTTTTTTAAAAAAAGACAAAGCAATAAAGTTGCTATCAAAAGAAATTGCGAATTTGATATTAAAAAATAATTTAAGGATAGAGGATTTAGGCGGCTCAATTCCTAAAATTTTGTTGCAGTATGGCGGGGTTAAATTAAGGCTTATTAATAAAATCTTAGCAAAAAAAACAATAACAGAAAAAGAATTTGAAATGCTTGATAGTGAAAGTAAGTTTGAAATAATAAAGTATGCAATTCGGCACAAAGGGAGAATTCCTTCTATTGTTGATGTGCTTAAAAAGGATAAAGTTTTATTTGAAAAGATGTTGTCTCATTTTGCATTGAGAAGCAAGATAGAAGAGATTTTAAGGTCTAAATTAAAAAAGATGTATATGTTTGGTGAAATTACCGATATTGTTTTTGAGCAAGCAAAAAGAGAGAATAGGCTTTTTGATTTAATTAACAGTGCTGTTTCTCCATGTAAATTGCTTGAAAAAGGATTAAAAAATAATATGTTTACCGATTCTCAATTAGAAACACTTGTTCGCTGGGGAAATAAAAACAAAAATATTAAATTTATCTGTATAAAAGGAA